>JAYYEV010000072.1:0-3030 GCA_036159515.1 Bacteroidota bacterium
CTAACTGAAAATGCTTGTATAGATACTTCTTCTTGTGTTGCAATTACGACTGTAGGAATTATTGAAAATAGTTTTGGCCATAATCTTTTAATTTATCCAAATCCAACTGATGGAAACTTCTCGATTGATCTTGGATCGATATATGAATTTTCTGTAGTTTCAATCACTGATATTTCAGGGAAGTTAATTGATTTAAAAACCATATCTCAATCACAAGTTTTAAATCTCTATTTAAGAGAACCTACAGGTATTTATATAGTTTCTATTCAAGCAGGAGATAAAAATGCAGTTATAAGATTGATAAAAGAATAAAACGATTTGCTAACAATGTATAAAAGGCATTAAAACACATCTTATACTACCAGTTGTGACTAATTAAAGAAATATAAATGTTTTGTATTATTTATAAATTTGAGATTAAGCCAGACAGAAAGGATTCTTTTGAAAAATCATGGAAAGATTTAACTCAATTAATTTATGATTATGCTGGTAGTCTAGGATCAAGACTTCATAAAAAAGATGAATGTAATTATATTGCTTACGCACAATGGCCAAATAAAGAAACTTGGGAGAAATTCTCTAACAAACTACCAGAGAAATCAAATGAGATAAGTAAATTAATGAAAGAATCATGTAATTCCATCGAAACATTATATGAACTTAAATTAATTGAAGATTTACTTGAAGATAAACCTAGAAATAACAATGGATAAATCTAATTATCAATAAGAACAAAAAAACGTTCGCTGATAAATATGAATTCGATGTTATTTACAGAAAGTTTATGATGCCTTTCGATGTTAAATAAAAATGTTACTGAAGAATTAAAAAGTATAGATTCATCAATTAAATTTAACAACCTTCTTACAGGAATTTCAACGTATCAACTTTACAAAATCAACAAACAAACAAAGGGATTGATTGAATAACTAGGTGGGGGTATTTTAATGGAAACCCAACCAAACTTTTTTCAGAAAACTCTATCTATTCGATTTTCATATCGAAGTCCATTTTTTCTGGTATAAAAAAACCCCCACCGATTTCTCGATGAGGGTTTCTAAAAATTAACAAGACTATAGTTATAGTGATTCAATTTAGGGATGAATCCAACCTATTCTTTCCATATACTATATTTTAAGGGTTAATAAAAATGTGAGAGATAGAGGGAGTGTTTGGAGTTCTACTCCCCCTATACTTACTCACCAGTCAAACCACTGACTAATAACTTCCGTACATGTAGTAAGTGTTACTACTCTTAGACTTAGTATTATAGTAGTTAGGGAATAAAAACTTCCTTAACTCCATCTTATCTTCATCACTGAAAGCGTATCTGTAGCAATTCCGTCAAAAAGTTCAAGTATATCTGATTTAAGACGTGGTAAAACGACCTCAGTTTCAGGGTCACCTAATCTGCAATTATATTCAATTACATAGGGGTCACCTTTTACGGCTATTAATCCAAAAAAGATAAAACCTGAATAATCAATTCCATCTTTTTTTAATCCTTTTACGGTAGGAATAATGATTTGATTCTCCACTTTATCCATGAACTCTCTATTGGCAAAAGGTACGGGAGATATGGCTCCCATTCCACCTGTATTTAGCCCTGTATCTTGTTCTCCAATACGTTTGTAATCTTTGGCTTCAGGTAAAATTTTATAATTTTTCCCATCTGTAATGATAAAAACACTAAGTTCTATTCCAGTTAAAAACTCCTCTATCACTACCGTGCCGCTAGCTTTTCCAAATTGTCCATTTAACATGTTGGTTAGTGCTTTTTTAGCTTTTGCTAAGTCACTTTCTATGATAACACCCTTACCAGCGGCTAATCCGTCCGCCTTAAGCACATAGGGAGCTTTTTGACTTTCGAGAAAGGTTAATGCATCTTCCAATTGGTGTTTACTAAATGAGGCAGATTTTGCTGTAGGAATTCGATGTTTTTTCATAAAGGACTTTGCAAAATCTTTACTGCCTTCTAGTTGAGCACCTTCTTTGGTTGGGCCAATTACGGTCACATTAGAAAGCGTTGGTTGGCTCTGAAAATAATCATGAATTCCATCTACTAAAGGTTGTTCTGGACCCACAACAACCAAGTCTATATCTTGCTGAATGGTAAAGTCTCCAACCGCTTTGAAATCAGTTAAATCAAGAGAAATATTTTCTGCTAGTTCTGCTGTTCCTGCATTTCCTGGAGCTACATATAATTTTTCGAGTTGAGAGCTTTGTGATATTTTCCAAGCCAATGCGTGTTCTCTCCCGCCAGATCCTAACAATAATATTTTCATGATCGATTTTTTCACAAAAGAATAAAATTTAAAAGCACCAAATTCAAATAATTTTCAACACTGCTATATTTATTTTAAACATTGTATATTTGTTAGGTAATATCTATTTTTGGAATAGATTTTGGTGCTAACTTTTAAAACAAACAAAATGAAAAATCAATTTTTAATCACCTTGATGTGTTTCTTTTTTGTTCTGCCAGTTATGGCTAAGGATATGAAAATTAGTTTTCATGTGAACGGTAAGTGCGGAATGTGTGAAGAGCGAATTGAAAATGCATTGGATATAAAAGGAATAAAGTTTGCCGATTGGTCACAAGAAACTAAAATGTGTACGGTGAAATTCAATCCAGATATTATTTCAGAAAAAGAAATACATCAAATTATTGCCAAGCTTGGTCACGACACAGCAATGTGTAAAGCCACCGATAAAGATTACAATAATTTACATCAGTGCTGCCATTACAAACGGGATTAGATTTCTAGCATGAGATTTATTCTTTCCCTTTTTCTGGTATTACATGTCATTACATTAAACGCCCAAGAAAATCATCAACCCATTTCGGGACATGTATTTGAACTGATTGGAAATGACTCCGTTGTTCCACTAGTTGGTGTAAACGTATTTTATTTGGGTACAACCAATGGAACAACATCCAATTCAGCAGGATATTTTGAACTAGAGCACGATCCATCTAACCACATGTTAGTTTTCAGTTTTGTGGGTTACCAATCAGATACGCTACAT
>JAYYEV010000073.1:0-55626 GCA_036159515.1 Bacteroidota bacterium
AATTTGCTTACAGACACATAAATAAGAAGCTTTTTGCCTATAAAGATTTTACTTATCAGTAAATAACAGGGCTTATCAACATGATATATAATGCGGTCTTTAAACCCCAAACACGGCCTGATCGAACACTAGCTCCTCAGTTTTTTGCCGATTGGGAATTAGCTCTTTTTCAGTTAACCAATAGTAAGTTTCTTGGTATAGACAATCGAAAAATTTTGACGGAAAAGTTAAAGTTAAACGTGCCAAAGGGATATTTTCCCGGAAGATATATTAAACATGAGTTGGAGTACTTTGTATTACAACCTTTAAGAGCCCAAATGGGGCTTAGTATAGAAGAGGAGCTAACCTTAGATATTTTAAAAAACAAGAGTTTGGGACTCCAAAAAGTATACATCTTTGTTCACGAACCCAGAATTACAAAATGGTTTTCCAGTTCAGACATAAAACGTTATTTAGAACAAGGACCAGAGCAGGAATTGAAGTTGCTTTATAAAGAAGGAATTATCAATGTGGTAGAAACAAAGCAATGGTCAGAAGGGGTTCATTTTCCTCAGATGGGTGAGAAGGCCATTAAAATTTTAAGAAAAATAAAAGAAGCGGATGGATTCCTAATTACTAACGGTGAACAAGCGGCAATGATGACAGATATCATTGAGATTGATCATTTCCACATTGGAAAAGTAAGGCACACCATGACCAGCCAAGTGATGGGTATACCCAAAGGCAGTGGTTTTATCCAGTTTGTTCCAGCTGGAGTAAGAACTACATTGGCTTATCCTACTCCAGTCCAAACGTCAAAAGATTTTGACCGAGCATTAAATAGTGAACTATTTATAAGCTTGAAAAATCATTATGGTGAAAAAAAAATATTCAATATTTTAAAGAAAGATGCGGTCCAAAATGGAACACCAATTGATCAGCTACTTATCCAAATAGATCAAAATATAAAAGGAGGGGGTTCTGACAAAAAAGTAGATGCTTCTTATGTTGGAGGTGTTTATGCAGACGGACTTCCATGGAGCGGGATTTTGGCAAAAATAGACACTAAAAAACAAGCTTGGAATTTCGTTGCTCATATTGCTTCCAATAAACCTAAAAATGTACCATCTCTTATTAATGAATTTAAGAAAGAAAATAATTTTGATAAAAGGATTGAATTAGCTTGGAATGGAGGTTATATTTTAAATCCAGAATTAGTGGGAAAACTTGGCTTGTCTGAAGCTTATATTGGCTCTCCGCTAGGCCTATTAATTATGAACGGTAAAATTGCATGTCCGCCATTATTTAATAAACCTGCCTTTATCATTTATAAAAACGGAGAGGTAGATATTCAATTAGTTAATTCATCTAATGGCTTTAATATTATTGGGACGGAAAGTGAAATGAAATTTTCTCCTACTAATTACAATATCCATTCATCTACTGATCCATGTTATTATGACCTCTCATATACTAAAAAAACAATAAAAGGCGATGGCAACATTATTGTAAGAATAGCAGGTAATGAGATAAAGCAAATTTTAAAGACTAAAAAAGGTGAAATGGTTACTTTATATCCTGTTGGTTTAACCTTATCCATACCCTTGAGCCATTTCTCTAGTGCTCTTTTTCAACAGGGAAAACCAATACACATTCAGATGTGTAAAGGGAAGAACAGTTCCATTGATTGGAAAAACATTTCATACGCGATTGAGGCAGGACCTTTATTATTGGAAAATAAGAGGTCTAAAATAGACATGAAAAAGGAGGGCTGGAAAACAGCTAATTCTATAAAAACACAAGCGGCAAGATTAGATTTTACAGATATGAGAGGACCGAAGATTGCTGTAGGTATTTCACGAAAAGGCAGTATAATGGTATTGATGGTAAACGGTAGAATAAGGGAATCTGTGGGAGCAACACATAAAGATATGGCAGAAATCATGCAACAATTTGGAATTGAAAAAGCCATGGGGTTTGACCCGGGCGGAAGCAGTACACTTGTTATTGATGGAGAAGTAATGAATATTTCACCTTACAACAAGAAATATGAAGAAAATATTTATTCATTGCCTCCCGAACCTAGATTTGTTTCAAATGCCATTATGGGATATACAGATTAAAGCCAAAAAACCACTTACAATATCCTTTTTCCTTTATTTAAAATACTGTAAATAAGCTATTTAAGAAAATTTTTCAACATAATTTAGATACATTTTTGTAATATTTCTAAGAAGTACTAGATTAAGAACCCTTATTTTAGTATATGAAAAATTTAATCTACTCTTTTTTTTTAATTGCCATTTCAGTTTTATGTTTTGTTTCTTGCGCATCTGAAAAGCAACTTTCCTCTAGAGATTTTTCAAAGAGAAAGTACACAAATGGCATACATATTTCTCTAAAAAATCACTTCTCAAATTCCTTTATTTCAAGTAAAGAATCTCTAATAAATACAGAAAATCTTACCTCTCAAACGGATGTAAATAAGTTTACTCATGTAGATCGTCAGGCCGTTTTAAAATCCAAAAGTAGACTTCAATATAAAACTATCAAACAAGTCATTAAAGTAGGGGAGGAACATAAAAACTACAGTCTCCATTTAACAAAAGAAAATCCTAATAAAGACAGTGTAGAAATTATTACTACTTCAGGTAGAGTATACCGTGGAGTGGTGGTAAAATCTGATTTTGATGGCTATTTTATAAAATTATCACCGGAAAGGGAAATTTATGTAAGTAATTTTGAAATTAAAAGATTGACGGTGCTTTCTTCTTCTCCAAATAATCAACCTAATAAAACACTAAAAACAAGTTCTCCTTCCCAAGATTATTTTGAAGATGATTCGCCTGAGGAACAGACATATGATGAGGATTTAACCTATGAAGAGAAAAAAGTAGAACCTATGGCGATACTAAGTTTGATTTTTGGAGTATTAGGCTTTGTGCCGATTCCTGTCATTGGCGGACTAGGATGGATTGCAGCTTTGGTATTAGCCAAACAGAGTTTAAAAAAAATAGAACGAAATCCAGAAAAATTTAAAGGTAGAGGATTAGCTATTGCAGGAAGAGTGCTTGGAATAATTGGTATTACCTTAGAACTTTTAGCACTATTGATTTTTATTTTATTTTTAGCACTTCTGTTTTAGAAGAAAAACAAGCAAATCACATTGAAATCTCTTAATTATATTATATTCCTTTTCGGATATGTTTTTATCCAGCTTGTCTTCGCAACCCAAATATCCTTTGCGAAGGAATACAAAACAAAAAAGAGTCTTAGCACGACTATACACAAAGACTCCGTAATTATCACCACCTACTCTGGTAATCAGTATGTAGGAGTTATTACTAAGAAAGAAGAAGATGGATATTTTGTAATAGTTAATAAAAGAGAAATCTATATAAGTAAGTTTGAAGTTAAATCCATATTTGAAATGAAGAGCGAAATGAACGATAAGGTTAACTTAGCAACAGAAACTTCTTTAAAAATGGACAATTTCAATGAAGTTAGTGCCACAGAACAAAAACTCCTTGACGGTCATTCAGACCAGTATAAAAAACATCGAATTTCATTTAAAAGAACAAAGTCACTAACTAGACGGTCATTGAAAATCTCTAACCCTAAACTCAAAAAGAGTATAACGATAGGATCTGTTCTTGGAACAATTTTATTATTTATGGACGATGTTATTGTAGAAGCCATTTTATCTCTAATAATTTAAATATGATAAGGATATTTTCTGTTTTTTTTGTGTTATCCTGCTGCATTTATTCATGCAAGAAAGATTCTGATGCAGAAGGGTATGAAAGTTATCGTTATGAACTTTGGAAAAAATGTGTTCAAAATAATTTTCAGATTGATTTTATTGGTCAGCAATTCGACGATGGTACTTACCCTAATTTTATGGGGGTATCTTTTGATCGAGATCATGAAGGTATTGGAGGCATCGAGTCAGAAGGCGTGTTGAACAATATAGAGGAAGTATTGTTGCAAACCAATGTCCTAGACGCCGTTTTGCTTTGTGTTGGAGGTAACGATTTATTAGGCGGAGATGATCCCCAAACAGTCATAGATAATATTGCATTAATTATAGATGAAATTCAAAATCGATTCCCGAACATCATAATTTTTTTGGAACAGATTGCACCAGGAAATAATGAAACTATGACGAACGATCTTTCACTAAAATTATCTGAATTCAATGATCTTATTTATCAAACTGCAACGGCGTATTCCAATCAAAATACATCTGTTATTGCTGTAGATATGAATACTAATTTTACAGTAAACTTACTGGCCGATGATGTTCATTATAATCAGGATGGGGCTGTTTTTGTAGCGGAGCAATATTTTTCTAGTATTTCAACGGTTTTCACTTCACAGGACTCTTTAAAGATACTGCCTCTTGGTGATTCAAGAGTAGAGGGTGCAAGACCATAGGTTCATGTCTTTTTATCTCTATTATTTGTTAATAATCATTAACAACGCTTTTAAATTATATATCTTATTGTAACTTAAAAAAGTTTATGTACTATTTTAAAAAATTAATCGATCAAAATGAAGTTGAGTTAATTTCTTATGTAAAGCAATATTTGGCAGCCCACCAAAAAGAGAATATTAAAATCCATGTAGGTTGTGACAGCCAAAATATAGGTTCATCGACTCATTATGCTACTACTGTTGTCTTTCATATAGGTAATTCAGGGTGTCATTTCATTTATAAAAAAGAGAAGCTGCCTAAAATTGAAGACATGTGGACTAAACTCTGGGGAGAAACGACAAGATCAGTTGAGATTGCCAATCACTTAAAAGAACACGGAGTCCATGTAAATAGCGTTGATTTAGATTTTAATAGTGACGAAAAACAAAAATCTAATAAATTAGTTTCAGCTTCAGTAGGATTTGTAGAGTCTATGGGCCTTAAAGCCAATGTGAAACCTGCTATTTTACCTGCTATTTCAGCTGCAGATATGATGTGTTAATTCTTTATAATTTTTTGCTGATAAAAATTATCACCTACTTTCACATTCACTAGGTAAATTCCGGCCTCAAAAGAGGAGATGTCTATAGATTTAGATGTGGATTTCAACATTAATCTCCCTGCAAAATCGAAAATACAAATGTCATGGGATAAGTTATGATTTGACTGAATATAAAGGTGTCCATCAGTGGGGTTCGGATAAACGGTTAAAGTATTTTCATCTGTCATCTTAAGTTCGTCAGAAACAACAGTATTAAATTCAAACCAGTTAAGGTTAAACTCTTGACCCGTTATGAGAATTCGCACATGATAAATCCCTTTGTCAAGCCAAAACACCTCAGATGCGGTGGTGGTTTGCCAGGTTTGCCAACCTCCTGTGGAGTTAAAATCAACTTGGTTAAGTATGGTTACTCCACCGGAGCTATCAATTAATTGAAGCTCTAATCCACCACTAAATCCATTAGATGCATTTCTATAGCTTACTTGGAAACTGCCAGAGTAAATGGCATTTATGTAATAATCAACATAATCTCCTGGATTAAGGTATCCTATGTTTTGTCCTCCTCCAATATCTGAGCAACCTTCAAGACCAATCCCAGATTCATTAAAATAATCTTCAGCTTGAATAATTCCTGGAATGCAATTATTAGAACAAGATATGGTGTTTTTCACAGGCCTGTATGCAAAAGGGCTTAACGTATTTCCGTCTATACTAGAGAATTGGGTCCCGTTGTAAGAAACCGATATTTTAGTTGGCTGTCCGGTTGAGGGTGAAAAACCCTGAATAGCAGAGTTAAGGACTAGCGTAACGTATCTTGGATTAGCAGGGTCAAATTGAAGGCTGTTAATGATCATGTTTTGAGTAGAATCAGTATATACATCAAAAACTTGATTGGGGTTATTTAGTATGCTTGCAGGAATGCTGCTGTTGTCAATGGCTTTATTAAAGAGTAGTTTTATTCGATATTGATCTATAGTTTCCCCGGATAGAAATAGGGCAGATAACGTATCTATGGTGCCGGATTTCACAAATTCAAAGGAGTTAATATTGATTTCTCCACCATCACAATGCAGTCTAATTTTTTGATTACCTGCATTAAGAATGGCATTAGAAACTGTTACCGTATTCCAGAAACTCCAATTATTGGTGTTAGGCAATCCAGTGGTGGAGGTGAAGGCCGTATCATTTAGAGAAAAGTAGATTTTTGAATCAGGATTATTAGCGGAGTATCTTACATTAATATCATATACTGCACTGGTATCCACATTCACTTCGTATTGCATCCACTCGTTTTCCTCAAACCATCCAACTTGATATCCGTTATGAAATAAATAAACGTCATTGCAGGTACTGATATCGGCACCATCATTTCTATACATCCATCCATTATTCCACGGGGTGTAATTTCCTGTAGTTACTTGGTATGTAGCAACCACATTATCTTGATAGGCTTCCCCCACCACTCCTAGGTCAAAATCAGTAGCATATATCCTACCAGGAATATCAGCTACAGAGTCAAATGGGATGGTCTGATTGGAATTAACTTGTCTAAACATAGCATCAATTACATCCTTTTGATAGTGGCAATTTTCAAGTTTTAAATCTTCAGTGAGTTGATTAAGCGTATTAGTAGTGTATGTTGCTGTGGGCATTCCACTTCCCCCACTCCAATAGTCCAAGAGGTTTTGGAAATCAACGGTTTTGGTTACAGACATAGGGCAAGAAATGGACTCTAATTTTTTCATAGGCCACCAAGCCCAACCAATATCGTGGTCTTCTATTAGCCGAATCGCATCCCTAAACCAAACATTAGAATTTTCTCCAGATTCACCGAACCAAAGAGGTACATTCCAAGTATTTCTTATGTCAAGCACCCATTGAATATCTACTTGGAAGTTTTCAGACCAATATTTGTGAGGGCTGTAGACCATGTTTGAATCCCAAGGTGGAGTTAATCCGCTAAAATCGTTAGCATACCAATTTCCCTCTATGAAAATAATGTGATTTTGATCAACTGACCTTACACTGTCTGTTAATTGCATGTAAAAATTTCGAAGCTCGTTGTTTCCTAAATTCCAATTTACTTCATTTAAGTAGTCATATCCTGCTATAGCAGGTTCATTCTGATAATGTTCAGCAATCTTCCTCCATAAGGAAAAGGTCTTGTTTTTATTTAAGTTACTTTCCCACAAGGAAGGATAAGCTGGATTATAGTCGCTTATGCCCGTATTTCCGCCTTGACCTCCAGGTGCAGCGTGTAAATCTAAAATAACATACATGTTATTTTGTTTACACCAAGAAACAAGGCTATCTGTCATTTCAAAGCCTTTTGTAAGCCAAGTGTTTTGCCCTTGTATGGGTTCTTCTTGAATGGGTAAGGTAAAAAGGTTGTAATGCATGGGTAGTCTTATGGAATTAAACCCCCATGAAGCTAATGAATCAATATCCACCTTTCTTACGTGATTAGCATACCAATTGTTCAAGAATGAATCCTTTGCTGCTGTTCCGATTAGCTGCTCCACTTTTTCTTCAAATTCCCATTGAGCTGAAGCAAATCCAGCGGCTTGTATTTGGTAGGGTTCAATGAGCATCCAACCTCCCAAATTCATCGCTTTTAGTATTACTGTGTCTCCGTTAGCATTTACAATGGCTTTTCCATTAGTGGACAACCAAGATTGACTAAAAAGAAAATGTACGTTAACGCTAAGTAAGAAGAAAAATAAAAATCTATACCGCATACATTAATAGCATGGATTTTGTGTAATTAAGTTATTTGAACTTTGAATATCATAGTATGGTATAGGCAACAATTCGCTACAATTTTCAACGAAATTAGTCTTTCCAAAAGTCAGCCCTAAATGATCAAAATTTTGAAAAACAACGCTTGCATCACCCCATCGCACTAAATCATAAAAACGATCGTGCTCTAACCCCAGTTCAACTCTTCGTTCGTGATAAACAACCGCCTTAAGTTCGGGATGGCCAAGTAAACTAGTCTCTTTATAACTGCTTATTGTAGCGGCATCAGGATATGCAGATAATCCGGCACGTTGGCGTATCAGTGCTAATGAAGATTTAGCAGCAGTTTCGTCGCCAAGCTCCATTGACGCTTCAGCATGAATAAGTAGTAGGTCAGCATAACGCATAAATATATAATCTATGTTTCCATTACAATCCGCTGTAATAGGTCTTTCATTATCCGGAATCAAATATTTTTGGGACATATACCCTGTTGGTGGATTCCAACTTCCGCCCGTAAAATCATGTGGAGCACCCCCAAATGTACCTGGTATCATTTCGCCATCAAATACTACGCTTGCTTCCAGTCGGGTATCGTTGGGTTCAAATGCTTGTACAAAATCTTCAGTTGGGCACTTAAAACCATATCCCCATCCCATATCTCTGTCACCAAACCATATACTCAACCAAGACCCCTCGTGTTCTCCCCAATGTCCATCTAAATCTTCTACCATATTGATAGACCAGATAACCTCGCTTCCCCACTGTTGTCCTGAGCTAAATACATTTGCATAATTAGATACTAGGCTGTAATTTCCTGAGTTTATGACTTCCTCACACTTTGATTTAGCGGCAGCCCAATTTTCTTGATACAGATAGGTTTTCGCAAGGAGTCCTTTAGCTGCACCACTTGTGGCTCTTCCTTGTTCTGCTAAGGCTACTGAGGCAGGTAGGTTAGCCTCAGCAAAAGTTAGATCAGCAACAACTTGATCATAAACTTCACTTTTTGTAGATCTAGGTTTATTAGCTGAAATATCTTCTCCATGATTTGTGCCATCATCTTCAGCGGAAGTGTAAAGCATAACCCCTCCAAAATTACGAACTAGCCTAAAATAGGCATAGGCTCTCAAAAATCGACATTCTGCGATGAACCGATTTCGATTCCCTTCGTCCATTTCTATTACTTTATTTCCATCTACGTCCTCTTCAATCAAAATGTCGATAGCAAAGTTAGAACGAGCAATTAGTCTGTACATATCATCCCAGATCCAATGAGGAATATCGGTCTGCGGTGTGGCATTGAAGTTCATCATATCGTACATGCCTTGCTGGTCACCATTACTTTCACCCCCTTTTACAGCATCGTCAGACATAACAGATCCCACAGCCCAAAGTCCAACTATGTTATTCCTCCATGCTTGTACATCGTATGCCGCAATAACAGCTTCAAATGCTGTTTCGCCGTCCACAAAGTAAGGTTTGTCAATATTTCCAGGCTGATCTAGTTCAAGCCAATCTTTTGAGCATCCTACAAGGCTCAAAAAAGAAAAGATATATATTAATTTTCTCATATTTTTAAATTAAAAAGTTGCGTTTATACCAAAGTTCATTGTTTTAGGTATAGTGTAATTTCCTAAATCTGCTTTTTGCACAAAAACTCCCCAAGTACTTCCAAGCTCAGGGTCACGTCCTGAGTACTTTGTAATGGTGAAATAGTTTTGTAATGCGGCATAGAATCGAAGTTTTTCCATACCAATTTTTTTAGATACTGTCTTTGGTAAGGTGTATCCCAGCGAGATGTTTTTAAATCTTAAAAATGAACCACTTTCAATGTATGCGTCTGAAGCCCTTGCGTAATTGTTCTGGCGGTCACCCCCCAATTGAGCAATAGTAGCATCTGGATTATCAGGTCTCCATGCATCGGTTAGCATATAACTAACCATGTTAGTCTGCTCATAAGGAGTCTCTGTAAAGGCCTTTACGGTATTGAAAATTTCATTTCCGTGATTCCAATATAAAAACAAGTTTAAGTCAAATCCCTTGTATGAAAGGTCTCCTGTGAATCCTAATGTAAAGTCAGGATATGGCGATCCAATTTTAACTTTATCATTTTCGTCTAATTTCCCATCATCGTTTTGATCTTTAAACCTATAGTCTCCAGGGCCTACTGTAGGTCCATAAGTTTGATAGGTAACTCCATCTTCTGTATATGTTAGTACATCTATTTCTGATTGAGATCCAAAAATCCCATCTACTTCATACCCCCAAAAGTCTCCCACTTGAGAACCTACTTCAGTAAGGGTATAATATTCTAACGCATGAAATGCACCACCTTCAATTCGTTGATCCGCGTTAGAAGTAAGTTGAATGATTTTGTTAGTTACTTTTGTGATGTTTGTGGATAGGTTATATTTAAGATCACCAACAGCGTCTTGGTAATTTATAGTTAAGTCAAACCCTCTGTTTTCCATCGACCCTATGTTTACTCTAGCTGCTCCACCAACTCCCCAAGCATTTAGCAAGGAGTTGTCATCCATTATCATGTCTGAAGTTGTTTTAATATAATATTCAGCCGTAACCCACAATTTATTTTGAAGAAAACCAGCGTCCAGGGCTATGTTTGTCATCCCAATAGTTTCCCATCTTAGATTTGGATTTGGGAAAAAGTCTACCGTAGAACCAGAGATTTGATCAACGGTTCCATCAGGACCAAAAATAACATTAGAACTATTAATAGAAGTAGTTCCATTGTAGGCAAAATCTCCAGCAGGCTCACTATTTCCAAGTTCACCATAACCTCCTCTAAGTTTTAGAAAACTCACATTCTTAACGTTTTTGAAAAATTCTTCTTTATGTATTTTCCAACCACCAGAAAACCCTGGGAATACACCAAACTTATATGCTGATCCAAACCTCGAAGAACCATCTCTCCTTAGTGTGGCAGTTAAAAAGTATTTATCATCATATTCATAGTTTAATCTACCAAAAACAGACGCATATCTTCTGTAAGAAAATGAATTCCACCCCTCATTATTTGCATATGCAATATCACCTGTTGACCCTAACAACATATTAGGCGGAGTTTCATTGTTTACAGATCCACCTAAATATTTTTTACTAAATCCAAAGCTGTTTTGGTTCCAGTCATAAGCAGACGTACCACCTAGTAGCGTAAAGTTATTTTTACCAAATTCTTGCTTTATTTCAATGGTGTTTTCCCAATTCCAAGAAAAGTATCTATTGGTGTTGTACCCAAATTCATCAATTTGATTTTGATCTGTGGCATCAATATAAAAAATGGGGTTATACCACCATCCATTACCAGCTGTATAGTCACATCCTATAATGCTTTTTACACTTATCCAGTCAACGGGTTTGATTTCAATATAATTGTTTGTTAAAATTTTATCGTACCACGTCATTCCGTACTTGGTTCTATTTCGATACAGTTGAGCCATAGGATTAGGCGTGTTCCCTCTAGGTGTATTATTCCAAGCGATAGAATCGTTTGAACTATAAAACTCATGATCTTCAGGGACTAAGGATAGCGTATCTGGAATAGTGGAATATGGACGAGTAGCACTTATTGTAGGGTCAAGAGACATAGCCGCTAAAAGCATGTTGTTTTCAGGTCTGTCCCCATTAAATGAAACTCCCTTTCCTCCATCTCTAGTAATAGCTAAACTTGTACCCACTTTGATGTGTTTTGATAAATCAAAATCAAGATTGTTTCTCAAAGAATATCGTTTAAAAAATGAAGTAGGAATGACTCCTTTTTCATCAAAATAATCAAGTGATATGGCATATGTAGACTTTTCTGAACCACCAGAAACGGAGACATGCGCATTGTATATGGATCCACCAGGAAATAATAAATCTTGCCAATCCGTACTGTTTAATGAAGATGGGTTAGAAAAATCAGAATCTGGAATATTGCCTCTTAATGAGTCCACATAATTATTGGCTGTAGCGTATTGAGGACCATTCATCATGTCCATCTTTTTAATTAAATTTTGAAATCCGTAATAGGTGTCAAAGGTTACTTTTGGCTTTCCTTTTTTACCTCTTTTAGTGGTGATTAAAATTACCCCTCCAGCTGCTCTTGCACCATAAATTGAAGCAGCGGATGCGTCTTTCAAGATATCTATCGATTCTATATCTTGTGGCGCAACCGCATTAACTGCAGGTCCATCAAGCGGCAATCCGTCAACTATATATAACACTGGCGAACCATTTATGGAACCAAGTCCTCTAATTCTAACTTCCGTGTTACTTCCAGGAGCACCATTATTATTAACTACTTCAACACCAGCTGCACGACCTTGTAATGCATCAGCAGCCCCTGCCACTGCAGTTTGCATAATTTGTTCAGATTCTACTTTCACAATAGAGCCAGTAACATCTTCGGATTCTTGTGTTCCGTATCCAACTACTACTAATTCTTTTAACAGTTCATTTTTCATTCTAACATTAAGCGTGGTACTGTTGTTGACTAAAAATTCTTGGTCTATATACCCCACCATCCTTACAACCAATACTTGGTCTTTATCAGCAGAAATACTAAAATTTCCGTCTATGTCAGATGTTGTTCCTTTATCAGTGTCTTTAACTTGGACCGTTGCAAATGGAATTCCAAGATCAGTTGCGTCATCAAGGATTTTACCCGAAATAGTGGCCGTTTGAGATGAAATTAAAAGGGAAATAAAAGTGAAACTAAGAAGAAGTGAAAGCCTCATAATGTGTCTGTTTAATTATTGTAAATTTTACACAAAGTACAAATAATTTTTAAAAGTTAATGTATGTTAATATTTTCGACAGTTTTGTTTAAACAAAAAAGAAATCTTGAGCGTTAAGACGTGTAATTTTAAAATGAAAATTTGGCGCTAGTGAGCATTTGATCTACGGTAGGTTTCCTAAAGTCTTTCATTTCAGCACTTTTAAAGGTAAGATTAAAACCATTTATTTTTCTTTTACATAAAAAGTGATAATAGGCATTTTTAACCATCTCTAATGAATCTAAGGTGGTGTTTTCTACATTTAAGGATTTTGCAAACACAAGAGAACTATCTGTTTGCTCAACTACATTGTAGGAGAAAAATTCAAAACCCTTAAGTCGATCTAATTCATCTTTAATGGTAGAGCTGTCGTCTATATTTTCTTCGATGACTAAGTGCCAACGACTTTTTCCAGGCAAAGTCACTTCCCACTTTGCCTCACCAAGATTATGAGTAATAATAGGTTGAATAAATCTTGGGTAGCCTTCTTCATCATCATAAAACTTCTCTGGAATATAAATTTGAATATCTAATTCATGTTCATTTAGGTTAAAAACTCTAAGACCATGTAAGGGGTCTGCTACTAATACTTCAGTTGCCATATTTTCTACACTATTCACATCTGAATGGTCAGAACAACTTACGCTTAAAAAAACCAAAGAAATAAAAGCGCAATAAAGGGTATTTAATTTCATGATGATATTATTAGCAACTTAATTTAAACTTTATTTTTTAAAAACATATCTTATGGTAGATCTACTTCTTTGTTGAATGAGTATTTCTTGATTTTTTACAATCTCAGGAAGTTCAAAATCTTTGTAGTGTCTAATAGACAATAAATCTACTTTTTCATTGTATCTTACTACATATTTTTCCTTCAAACTAGATAATAGTTTTGGGAGTAGTGGAGCTTTAATGTGACCACAAATTGAAAAGTTGAGTGCGGAATTTTGCATCAAGTGAACTTTTAACCCAAAATCAGCAAACAACTGAAATAATTCGCTAATGTGATCTTCAAAAATAAAGGAGTAATCTTTAGTAGATATAGAAATTAAAAGTTGATTTGGTTTAAAAATAAATGATGGAATATCTCTATCATTTTCTCCAAGATTTCCAATTACACTACCCTTTGTGTTGGGTTTTAAAAATGAACGAATAACCAGAGGTATACCCTTATTTTGCAAAGGTTTTACGGTTTTTGGGTGAATAACAGAGGCCCCTAAATAAGATAATTCAATGGCTTCTTTAAAAGAAATTTGATACAGCTGCTCTGTATTTTTGAATAGTTTAGGATCTGCATTTAATAAACCCAATACATCTTTCCATATTACAACCTCTTTTGCGTTAACAGACCAAGCTAAAATTGCAGCAGAGTAATCACTACCTTCTCTTCCTAATGTAGTAGTTTTTCCATGTTTATTTGCTCCAATAAAACCCTGTGTTATATAAATGCCTCCATGGTTTGAAATTGATTTATGGATATTTTTTTGCGATTCATCCCAATGAACTCTTGCTTCTTGGAAATGATCTGATGTTACTATTAATTTACGTGCATCTAACCATGTATTTTGCTTTCCGTTGTAATGTAAATAGTGAGAAATTATAGTGGTAGAAAAAAGTTCTCCATATGATACAATTTGATCATATGTAAATGCATGATTTTCATTATGGTAGTTTTTGATAAACTCTTTTAATTCATTTAGGTATGATTTAACCTTTACATCTAAGTTTATGTCATGAGACAGATCAAGATTTTGAATGATTTTGGAGTGAAAAAGATCTACTTTTTCCAATTCATGAATGGCATCTACCTGTTTCTGGGAAATGCATTTTTCCCATATGTTTTCTAACCTGTTTGTAGTTTTACCCATCGCAGACACCACCACAATAAGTTCTGAATTTTCATCTTTTAATAAAGAATATAAATTTCGTACCGCGTTAGCGTCTTTTACGGAAGCTCCACCAAACTTGTAAACTTTCATAGGTAACAAAGTTTAAAGCTAATATATTAATACAGTTAATTAAAATCTAGGTGAATAATTCTCCGTGTTGAGAATCGTCAAGACCTCTTTCTTCTTGGTCTTCTCTTACTCTAATGGACATGATCATGTCCACAAATTTGTATAATACATAACTAACAACAAGAGTAAAAACAACGACAATTAAAACGGCAATTAAATGAGCATTAAACACATCAAAAGAACCATAAATGAGACCCACATCTTTTGCAAATACTGCGGTTAAAATCATTCCTACTATACCACCAACACCATGACTTGGAAATACATCTAAAGTATCATCTATATTAGATTTTTTTGTGATTCGAATGGCAATATTACTGATTATAGCTGCGGTGAATCCTATAAAAACACTTTGGCCTATAGTAACGAACCCTGCCGCAGGGGTTATGGCTACCAATCCAACAATTGCTCCTATGCAAGCTCCTACAGCAGACATTTTTCTGCCAAAAAATCGATCATAAAAGATCCACGTAATCATACTGGTAGCTGATGCTAAATTCGTGTTAGCAAAGGCAATTACAGCGTCAAAATTTGCACCAAGAGCTGAACCTGCGTTAAACCCAAACCACCCAAACCATAATAAGCCAGTTCCCAAAATCACAAAGGGAATATTAGCAGGTTTCTCTTCAATTTTTTTTCTTTTTCCTAAGTAAAATGCACCTGATAAAGCGGCAAGACCAGCTGACATATGTACTACAGTTCCTCCTGCAAAGTCCAAGACGCCCCATTTTCTAAATAACCCTTCTGGATGCCAAGTCATGTGAGCTAAGGGAGAATAAATAAATAAGGTAAAAAGTAACATATATAATATGTAGCTTCTAAATCGAATTCGTTCAGCAAAACTACCTGAAATGATAGCAGGAGTTATTATGGCAAATTTTAGTTGAAAAAAAGCAAATAAAAGAAAAGGAATAGTAGAGCCAAAATCTTCGTTGGGTGAAAGTGTAACACCTTCAAAATTGAAATAAGTAAATGGATTCCCAATAATACCATAGAAACTATCACCAAACGAAAGGCTAAAACCCAATAAAATCCAAATTACACTTATTACTCCCAGCGCTACAAAACTTTGTAACATAGTTGAAATGATGTTTTTGACATTTACCATTCCTCCGTAAAAGAAAGCTAAACCAGGCGTCATGAGTAGTACAAATGCACACGCAACGATCATCCAAGCTGTGTCACCTTTGTCTATAGGTAGGCTATTATTTACTTCAACATTGTAATCTACATTTCCAAGAAGGATGATAAATACTACAATAGTGAGTACAATAAAATTTAATTTACTGCCAATTTTAGTCAACTGCCAATAATTCTAAATTTATAACCACTTGAGTAAACATGATCTATAAAATTTTCCATATTATCAGCTCGAATGGGCTCATTGCTGCTGGAAAAGTAATCTTCTAGTAAGCTTTTAAGACTTAACTCTTTTTTCACCTTAGGAACTACATAAAATGAGTCTTTTGTTTGTCTTAATTCATTCAGAGATCTTTTTTTTGGGATGTTCATAATCAAAATATTTAATCCAATTATAGTGTATTTTTTACACTAAGCAAAATTATCTTAATTCTTTTTAAGAATTTTTAAGATTTTATTTCACAAAATTTTTTTCGATCAAATAAATGTATCTCCAAAGAATATTTTAAATAAAGGATTTTAGAATTTAATTTGCTGTTATTTTGAAAATATCTTAACTTATTGATGGATATTTGAGATTTATTATGAAAAGCGTTACGGTAGGCGAATTTATTGTAGAAACTCAAAGTGCCTTCCCTGGATCTTCAGGAGAACTTTCTAAAATTTTAAGCGCTATAAAGTTAGCTTCTAAAATTGTAAGTCATCATATTAATAAAGCAGGTTTAGCAAAAGAAATATTAGGATCAGCTGGTGCAGAAAACATACAAGGCGAAGACCAACAAAAACTAGATGTTTTTGCAAATGACACCTTTATAAATGCACTTTCAGCAAGAGGAGTTATATGCGGGGTGGCGTCTGAAGAAAATGATTCTTACATAGCATTTGATGATAGCGTAAATAATGATGCAAAATATGTCGTCCTTATAGACCCTTTAGATGGTTCATCTAATATTGATGTAAACGTTTCTGTTGGAACTATATTTAGCGTTTTTAGAAGAAAATCAGATAAGGGTACGCCAGTGCAGTTAGATGACTTTTTGCAAAAAGGCGATAATCAAGTTGCATCGGGCTATTTAATATATGGTTCATCAACCATGTTAGTATATACCACTGGAAATGGAGTAAATGGTTTTACCTTTGATCCAGGAATTGGTGTTTTCTTTTTATCACATCCAAACATGAAAATACCTAAAAATGGAGTCATATACTCTGTAAATGAAGGAAATTCATCTTCTTTCAAACAACCTATAAAAGATTACATTGCTTATTGCCAATCAACAAATACTTTAGAAGACAAGATTCCCTACAGCTCAAGATATATTGGGTCTTTAGTAGCAGATTTTCACAGAAATTTAATAAAAGGAGGTATTTACATGTATCCTTCTACTGCAAATGCACCTAAGGGAAAATTGAGGTTAACGTATGAATGCTCTCCTTTAGCATTTATAATCGAGCAGGCTGGGGGAAGAGCCATTTCAGAAGAGAAAAGGATTATGGATATTGTTCCAAAAAGCCTACACGAAAGAGTACCTTTACTTATAGGTTCTAAACACATGATAGATAAGCTAGAAGAATTAATCAAAAGTGGAACTTGATATATTCAGAAATCATTTTTTAGATGAAGAAAATGTAATTGAGGTTTCTTCACTGCTAGGATCAGGCCAATCCTTTTCTTTAAAAAACATTACCGGTTCTCTTTATGCCTTAACTGCTTATGCAGCAATAGAAAAGACAGAAGGTTTTCACTTGTTTATACTTCCAGACAAGGAAAGTGCATTATACCTTTTTAATGATTTTGAAAACATCATTCAAAATCAAAGAGGAACAACACTGCTTTTTTACCCAGCATCATTTAGAAGACCATATCAAATTATGGAGGCAGATGCAACAAGTGTATTGCAAAGAACAGAAGTAATTAATTCACTTGATAAGCAACGTAAAAAAGTTATTGTCATCACCTATCCGGAAGCCATCATTGAAAAAGTTATCGATAGGTCAAGTTTGAATAAGCAGTGTATATCGCTCAACAAAGAGGAACAAATTGATCTTGATTTTTTGAATGAAATGCTTATCGAGCTTCAATTTGAAAAAGTAGATTATGTGTATGAGCCTGGTCAATTTGCCATAAGAGGAGGTATTTTAGATGTGTATTCTTTCGGACATGAGTATCCATTTAGAATAGAGTTTTTTGGAGATGAAATTGAGTCAATTAGAGAGTTTGACCCTGAGAATCAACTATCTATTCATACTCATCAAAGAATAAAAATCATTCCTAACATCAATCATAATCAAATTGCTATTAAACGAATTTCCTTTTTGGATCATTTACCAAAGAAGATGTTTATATGGGGTGTAGAGCTGGAAGTGGCCGAAAACAAAATGAAAAAAGGCTTTGAAATAGCTAATCAGGTGTATGAAAAAATAGAAAATAAATCCTCACTTCTTTTGCCTATAGAGATGTATTTATCTCCATTTGATTTTAATCAAAAGATTAGCCAATTTGTTACCATACAATCCGGTAATTTATCTAACCAATTAAATTCGATTGATTTTGAAAGTCTTCCGCAACCTTCATTTAATAAGAATTTTGAGTTCCTCGTAGAGAAGTTAAAAGAATGGAAGGAAAATGATTATATCATATTTATATGTGCTGAGCAAGAGTCTCAATTAAATCGTTTAAAACACATCTTTAATGAATTAGACCAACATGAATTATGCTCATTTGTTCAATTGGGAATTCACGAAGGGTTTATTGATAATAAAAATAAAAAAATTGTTTTTACCGATCATCAAATCTTTGAACGATATCACCGTTTTAACATTAAGAAAACAATAAAAAAAGCCAAAGAATCATTTACGCTAAAAGAAGTTTATAATTTAAATAAAGGAGATTTTGTGGTTCACATTGATCACGGAATAGGGGAATTTTCTGGACTAGAAAAAATAGATGTACAAGGAAAAACACAAGAAGCCATTCGATTACTATACAAAGGAGGAGATATTCTCTACGTAAGCATACACAGTTTACATCGGATTACTAAATATGCTAATAAAGAAGGCACAGCTCCCGTTCTAAATAAATTAGGATCTGGTGCATGGGCTATGGCCAAACAAAAAGCCAAGAAAAAAATTAAGGAAGTTGCATACGATTTAATTCAACTATACGCTAAAAGAAAGATGCAGCACGGATTTAGTTTTCAACCAGATTCATATTTACAAAATGAATTAGAAGCCTCTTTCATTTATGAGGACACTCCGGATCAACTTAAAGCAACCAATGATGTAAAGGTTGATATGGAAAGCACAAGTCCAATGGATCGATTAATTTGTGGTGATGTTGGTTTTGGTAAAACTGAAATTGCAATACGAGCCGCATTTAAAGCCGTTGCGGATAATAAGCAAGTAGCTATTCTTGCACCAACTACAGTTTTAGTTTTCCAACATTTTAAAACGTTTAGTGAAAGGTTAAAAGATTTTCCATGTCACATCGATTATCTTAACCGTTTTAAAAGCGCAAAAAAAGCCAAGCAAACGATTCAAGATCTCAAAAATGGTAGAATAGATATTATTATAGGTACACACCGTTTGATTGGCAAAGACATTAGTTTTAAAGATTTAGGTCTGCTGATAATTGATGAAGAACAAAAGTTTGGAGTAGGAGTTAAAGACCAGTTAAAAAATGTAAAGGTTAATGTAGATACACTTACGCTAACAGCTACCCCTATTCCGAGAACGCTTCAGTTCAGTTTAATGAGTGCTAGAGATTTATCTATAATAAATACTCCACCCCCCAATCGCTTTCCAGTAGAGACCACAGTTCAAACTTTTTCAGAAGACACCATTAGAGAGGCTATTAGTTATGAAATTGACCGTTCAGGACAAGTGTTTTTTATACACAATAGAGTTCAAAATATAGAAGAGATAAGATCCATGATTGAGCGCTTATGTCCTCACGTGAAAGTAGCTGTTGGACACGGACAAATGGAAGGTAAAAAGCTTGAAGCGGTCATACTTGATTTTATGGACGGTATGTATGATGTTTTAGTGGCTACTACTATAGTTGAATCGGGTATTGATATCCCCAATGCGAATACCATAATAATAAATAATGCAAATCATTTTGGATTAAGTGATCTGCATCAATTAAGAGGACGAGTAGGAAGGTCAAATAAGAAAGCGTTTGCTTACTTATTTACTCCACCACCCCAACATTTGTCTTCAGAAGCGAGAAAAAGATTACATGCAATAGAACAGTTTTCTGAACTAGGCAGTGGCTTTAATATTGCTATGAGAGATTTGGATATTCGAGGTGCAGGAGATTTGTTAGGAGCAAATCAAAGTGGGTTTATTAATGATGTTGGATTTGAGACATACCAAAAAATTCTTGATGAGGCTATATTGGAATTGAAAGAAAACGAGTTTAAAGAAATTTTTAAGGAAGAGTTACAACACAAAGAATTTGTTACAGATTGTGCTTTAGAAACTGATTTTTCACTTGTAATTCCAGACGATTATGTAAATGAAATTCACGAACGCTTATCCTTGTATAAAAAACTGGATACACTAGATACCCTAGATGAGATAAATCAATTTAAAATCGAATTAAAAGACCGTTTTGGCGATATACCGGAAGAAACACAAGAGTTAATTAAGACCATTCCGTTGAGAAATTATGCTAAAAAAATTGGGTTTGAAAAATTGATTATAAAAAATAACAAACTGGTAGGTAAATTTATTTCTAATAACGAAAGCTACTTTAACTCAGCTCAATTTTCGGGAGTGTTGAGCTACGTTCAAAAACATAAAAATAACCTGCAGTTAAAAGAAAAAAATAATCAACTATTACTAACTTTTGATGGTGTTAGGAGTATCGAAAGGGCAGTTGAAATTTTAAAGAGTATAGTATTAAACTAAACTATTTTATCTCAAAACTATCCATAAACTTGGTGGTAAAATCCCCTTCTAAGAATTTCTTATCTTCAAGTAGTTGCTGATGAAAAGGGATAGTAGTTTTTACTCCTTCTATGATGTACTCTTCTAATGCTCTTTTCATTTTTAAAATGGCCTCTTCTCTAGTTTGTGCAACGGTGATTAATTTAGAAACCATAGAATCATAATGAGGGGGTATAATGTAACTTGCATAGGCATGAGTATCTACTCTTACCCCATGGCCACCTGGGGCATGGTAGTTTGTAATTTTACCAGGAGATGGTATAAATCCCTTGTGAGGATCTTCTGCATTTATTCTACACTGAATAGAATGCATTTGTGGGAAATAATCCTTTCCAGAAATTCTTTCTCCAGCAGCGATTTTAATTTGTTCTTTAATTAAGTCAAAGTTGATTACTTCCTCCGTAATGGTATGTTCCACTTGAATTCTAGTATTCATTTCCATAAAGTAGAAATTTCGATGTTTGTCCACTAAGAATTCAACTGTACCTACTCCTTCATATTTTACAGCTTTAGCTGCTTTTTTTGCAGCCTCTCCCATTTTTTTTCGAAGGGAATTGGTCATAAATGGAGAGGGTGTTTCTTCCACTAATTTTTGATGTCTACGTTGTATAGAACAATCTCTTTCCGAAAGATGACATGCTTTGCCATATTGATCAGCTGCAATCTGAATTTCGATGTGTCTTGGTTCTTCGATGAATTTTTCCATATACATTCCATCGTTACCAAATGCTGCTTTTGCTTCTGTTCTAGCAGATTCCCAACCTTCTTTAAGCTCTTCGTCATTCCAACATAACCTCATTCCTTTTCCGCCACCACCTGCAGTTGCCTTTAGCATAATGGGGTACTTAATTTGGTGAGCTATAGTTTTAGCTTGTGCAAAATCTTTCAATAAACCATCTGAACCCGGAATAGTAGGGACCTTTGCCTTTCGCATAGTCTCTTTGGCTGAAGCTTTATCTCCCATGGCATCAATTTGTTCGGGAAGCGCACCTATAAATTTTATTTTATGTTCACTACAAATTCTAGAAAAATTAGCATTTTCAGAAAGAAATCCATAACCAGGATGAATAGCATCTGCATTTGTAATTTCAGCAGCTGCAATAATATTGGGAATTTTAAGATATGATTGTGCACTCTGCGGAGGACCTATACAAACAGCTTCATCTGCAAATTTAACATGTAAACTGTCCTTGTCAGCTGTGGAATAAACAGCTACAGTTTTAATTCCCATTTCTTTGCAGGTTCTGATTACTCTTAGAGCAATTTCTCCTCTATTTGCAACTAATACTTTTTTAAACATGACAAGCAGGTTTTAAGATGGATCTACCAAGAATAAAGGTTGGTCAAACTCTATTGGAGATTGATCTTCAGCCAGTACTTTAACTATTTTCCCACTTACTTCAGATTCAATTTCATTAAATAATTTCATCGCCTCAATAATACACAATTTGTCACCAGGTTTTATTACGCTACCTACCTCAACAAATGGATCTTTATCTGGCCCAGGTGAACGATAAAAAGTACCAATCATTTGTGCCTTAACTGTAATGAGATTACTATTTTCTTCTTCCTTTTTTGGTGCAGGAGCAGATTCTTGTGCTGGAGGCGCGACAGCAGGTGCAGCAGGGGCTGGAGCAGCAGCTATTGGTTGGGCGGTAATATTCCCTACAGGAATTTGTTGTTGAACTATAGTTGGCTCTTCTTTAAAATTAGTTTTCTTCTTAGCCATGTAGTCTGACTTGATCACAATTTTGAAATCTTTTTTTTCTATTTCAACTTCGTTAACTCCTGCTTTAGCAACGAATTTTATCAAGTCTTGAATATCGTTAATGTTCATAATGTAGTGATGTTAGATAAATGTTAAGCTAAATTAATAATTATTCGATTGATGTGAGATTTAACCTATATTTTGAGGTTATTAATATGCCCATCTTAAGAATACACTTCCCCATGTGAATCCTCCACCAAAGGCTGCAAGTACGATTTGATCTCCTTTTTTCAGTTTGCTTTCCCATTCCCACAAGCAAAGAGGAATAGTTGCTGCGGTTGTATTTCCGTATTTTTCTATATTAATCATCACCTTATCCTTGGTTAGACCCATTCTGTTAGCTGTGGCATCTATTATTCTTAAATTGGCTTGGTGAGGAACGAGCCAATCTACATCTTCTCCCTTAAGGTTATTTCTTTCCATAATTTCTGCAGAAACATCAGCCATACTGGTAACTGCAAATTTAAATACTGACCTACCTTCTTGATAAACGTACATGTCCGGATGACCCACATTATCTTTTGTAATAGGGTGTGCGGACCCCCCTAGCTTTTGGTTTAGATATTCTTTACCTGAGCCATCTGCTTTTAAAACAGAATCAATAATCCCTAAATCTTCTTGGTTTGGTTCTAATAACACACCCCCACATCCATCTCCAAAAATGATACAAGTGTTCCTATCTTCATAATTTATAATAGATGACATAATGTCTCCTCCAATTACAACCACTTTTTTGTATCGACCAGACTCCACAAATTGTTGGCCTGTAACCAATGCGTATAAAAATCCAGAACATGCAGCACTCAAGTCGTATCCCCATGCATTAGTCGCTCCACTTTTGTGACAAATTAGATTAGATGTACTAGGAAATCGATGATCAGAAGTGACAGTCCCCACAATTATCAAATCAATTTCAAGTGGAGAAATACCCTTTTTTTCACAGATCGTTTTAACCACTTTTGCTCCAAGATCTGATAATGTTTCCCCTTCGTTGACAATTCTCCTTTCTTTGATACCAGTTCGTGAAACAATCCACTCATCGTTCGTGTCAACCATTTTTTCCAGGTCAAAATTGGAAAGTACTTTTTCAGGGACCTCTCCGTGAACAGCTGTGATTGCGGCGTTTATTTTATTCATTTAAATGCAGTTTTTATTTTGTTGGTAAGGTTTGAGTGAATTAAATCTTTTCCAAGTAAAATCATATTTTTAATGGCTTTTTCGTTGCTTATCCCGTGGCCTATAAGAACATTTCCACTAACACCTAAAACGGGTGTGCCCCCATAATTTTCATAATTAAATCTTTTAAAGTAATCGTCTAGTAAATTACGCTTTGCTAGAATAGTAAAAAAGGACTCGGCTTGTTTGAGGACAACATTACCAGTAAATCCATCACAAACGATGACATCTGCTTTTTCATTGAATAAGTCTCTGCCTTCCACATTTCCAATAAAATTAATATCATCATTATCTTCTAATAGTTGATAGGCTGCTTGAGTAAGTAAATTGCCTTTCCCTTTTTCTTCACCTATGTTTAGAAGTCCAACTTTTGGGTTTTTTAATCCATACACATTTTCTGCAAATAAACTACCTAAAATAGCGAACTGAAATAGTACATCTGGTTTACAATCTGCATTAACACCTACATCTAAAATCAGACCAACAGAGCCGTTCTCTTTGGGTAAAACAGATGTAATACAAGGTCTAATTACACCTTTAATAGGGCCTACAGAAAACATGCTTCCCACAAGCATTGCCCCTGAATTTCCTGCACTTGAAAAAACATCTATTTCCCCATTCTTCAGGGCTTCAAAGCCAACGCTTATACTATTATTTGGTTTTTTTCTTATAGCCTTAGTAGCGTGTTCATTCATGGCTATTTGATCATCAGCATGTATGAATTCAAACAAAGACATATCAGCATTCTTTTGTTGAAGTACTTCTTTAGCCACAATAGAGTCGCCAATTAATACAATCTTTTCATCTGTACTAAGTTGTTCAGAAGCTAATAAAGCGCCATGTAAAGTGGAATGCGGAGCATGATCACCCCCCATTATATCAAGACCAATTCTCACTGGAAATTAACCTGCAGATTTAAACAGTCGTTTCTTTTTCCATTACTACTTTTCCTTTGTAGTAAAGTTTTCCCTCAGACCAATGAGCTCTGTGGTATAGATGTGTTTCACCAGTAGTTGGGCATGTTGCAAGTTGTTGAGTAGAAGCTTTATAATGAGTTCTTCTTTTATCTCTTCTAGTTTTTGACTGTTTGCGTTTAGGATGTGCCATAACTATTTATTAATATTTATTTTTCTTCAATTTATTTTTCTTTTAATATTTTTAATGCATCCCATCTTGGATCATGGTCAAACTTATGACTATTATCAGGGTTAGAATAGGTCTCTATTATTTTAACTTGTTCAGGATTACAGTGGTCTTCTTTATGAATATTTCTTTTAGGGTAATTTAACATGAAATTTTCATAAATAATAAATGCAATGTTGTACTCATAGCTTTCATAAGGTATAAAAATTACATCATCTTTTATTACTTCTTCTTCAACGTGGTCAAACTTGATGTAGTTATGGAAGGACTGATTAAAATGTAAAACCATTTTATCTAAACAACGATCACAACTGACATTTGATTTACCAGATAATTTCATTCTGATATCAAGTAAATGAGTTTCTTTTCTAATATCTGATTCGATGGAAATTGCACCATCGAACAGAAATGCAGGGTTAAAAAATTCAAAGAACATTTTATCTATTTCAAAACTAAATGAATTCGATCCAGCTTTTAAACTTGAAAAGGAAATATTAAATTCTTCCAAATTCATTTTTCAAAATAGTTTGCGAATTTAGGTATAATGTCTCGAAGAAAAAAACTTTAATTAAAATTGATGAAAATTTCAGGATCTAAAGGATATCCATTATGCCATAATTCAAAGTGTAAATGTGGCCCAGTTGAATGCTCACCACTATTACCTACAATAGCAATGGGTTCCCCAGATTCCACAAAATCGCCTATTTCTTTTAAGATTTCAGAATTGTGTTTATAGATGGAGATTAGATTTTTTTTGTGTTGTATGTGAACAACATGACCGTCGTTAGGTGACCAGTTATGGTAAATAATGGTTCCATTTAAAATAGAGGAAACTGCTTCATTTTTAGGAGCGATTATATCGACCCCATAGTGACCGCTAGAAATATTCATTTTATTCGTAATTTCCCCCTTTATGGGCGGAAATAGTAGCAACTCAGGAAGCACTTCACTTTTTAATGCACCTCCTGGAATGACATCAATATCAAATTTCTCTCTATTTTGAACTTTCTCCCGCATTGATTTCTCTGATGAAGAAATTTCATTAGTATTTGAATTTGAGCTGGGTTTTAGTTTTTTCCAGCTAGTATCTTTTTCATCAATTGGAATACTACCATTTAAAATTTGCATTACGTTGTTGATGTATGATTTTTCTTTTTCTGTTTTATTCAAAAGATCACTTAACTTTTGATCAATAACGATACTTTTATTTTTAATTTCTTGTTGTTGAGTGGGGTTAGGGTAACCAGGAATTAAATTTTTGAGTGAACTGTAAGAAATGAGTGCAAAGGTCAAAAACCCTAAAAGGATAGTAAAAAATGAGAGTAATACAAACACATTAAATTTAGAAGTAGTGTAAGATCTCTTTTCTTCATAATTATCCACATCCAAAATGATGATTCTTTTTTTTTCTTGTGTTCTGTTGAACCAGTTACGAAGTTTAGATGCTTCTTTGTTTTTTTTAGCCACAATCCGCTTTTAAGGCAAATATCAAAAAAATAAATAATTAATTCTCTAAATAGATTTGGGATTAATTAATTGATTACACAATAAGTTGTAATCTTTGTGGTTAATATTGCAGAATTCAAGCATGAAAAATTTATTTTTTCTATTAGTTTCCATTTTGTTTTTTTCATGTACTACAGAAAAAAATACGGTCGTTCATCGAACCTTCCATAATCTTCATGCAAAATACAATGGCTTTTTTAACGCTAATGAAATTATAAAATCAACGTACAATAAATTTGCCAGTGAAAGAACAGAAGATTACACAGAGCTTCTTCCAATATACCCTCTTCCTGATAAAGACGAATCCAAAAATTGGTATTCTCCTATGGATACAGCTGCCGCAAAATGCGAACTAGTGATTTTCAAACATCGAATGCCCCATTCCAAAAAAGGAAGATCAAGAAATAAGGAATGGTGTAGCTGGATTGATGATAATTGGATGACAATAGGTCAAACCAAATTTTTCAAACAAGAATATGGTAAAGCGCTCAAAATTTTTCAATACGTGGAGTCTAAATATGAACTTGAAAACAGCTATTATCAAAGTCTTTATTGGCAGGCAAAAACCTACATCGAAATGCAAGCATATGAAGATGCAGAAGAAATTTTGCTCAGTTTAATAACGAAATATGAAGAACAGCAGAAAGAGATTGAAGAACAACCATTTTTAGATGAAATTTCTACTAGACTAAAGCCCTACATTTTGACATCTAAAAAGAAAAGAACGTTGCGAGATAAGTGGAGAATTAAGACAAATTATGAGGAAAGAATTAAGTTTTTAGAAAATCAAGATTTTAAAGTTCCAACCAAGCTGGTTAACCAAATTTATCCGACTCTTGCAGATTTATATTTAAAATCAGGCGAAGCTCAAAAAGCTATTGTCTTCTTAGAAAACGCTTTAAATGGTAAATATAAAAAGGCATTCAAAACTAGACTCATTTTTATTCTGGCTCAACTTTACTCTGAGGAAGGAAATTTAAAAGCTTCCACATATTATGAGTGGGTAGTAAACAGAAACCCTGATTATGATATGGCTTTTCAAGCCAAAATTAACAGAGCACTTTCATTTAGCGGTGGCGATTCAAAAGCAATTAAGGCACAGTTATTAAAGATGTTAAAGGATGATAAGAATATTGAATATTTTGATCAAATATATTTTGCTCTGGCTGAAATCGCCTTTTCAGACGATCAAGAGGACCTGGCTATCGAGTATTTGATGACATCGGTTAGACTAAGTGTCAATAATAAAAAACAGAAAGCAAAATCATTACAAAAATTAGGAGATTGGAATTACATGAAAGATGAATACTTGTTAGCTTATCAATATTATGATACCATTCAAAAAGTATGGGGAAATGATAGTGTAGCGAAGTCTAAAACACTAAAAAGGTATAAGACACTTGAACTTATTTATCAAAATTCTAAAACAATTACAGATAATGATAGCATTCTAAATATTTGTGCACTAACTCCAGATGAAAGAACAAAAAAGTTATTTGATGTGGTTGATATTTTAGAAAGAGAAAAGGAATTGGCAGAATCCAAAAAATTATTAGCGAGTAACAATGGTCTTCAAATGCCTTCCAGTAATCTACCAATAACTCAAATAATGTTCTTTTGGGATCAAAATATGCTTCAGCGAGGAAAATCAAATTTCGTATCCAAATGGGGAAATAGGAAGTTAGAAGATAATTGGAGGAGATCCAGTAAAAAATCAAGTCTTAGTGATGATGAATTTGATGACAGTGGCACTGAAGAGTCAAGTGGAATGTATGAAGAATTATTAGATGGTTTACCTTGTGACGATACCAATAAAATAAATCAACTAAGAGAGGAATCACTGGAATCCATGTTTAGTTTGGGGTTAACACACCATTATGAGACAGAAAATTTATTAAAGGCGATTTATTACTTTAATATTATTGTGGCCAACCATCAGCCACATGAATCTGCAATTGCTTCGATATATGAACTTTACCTTATACACGAAGAGCTTAAAAACAATGCTTCTAAATCCGAAATGAAGTCTTTATTATTAAATAAGTATCCCAATAGTAAGTATGCAAAATTATTGAATAATGATCTTAACAAGGACAAAAGTCAATATCTAAAGGAAAACAGTCGGTATGCTAAAGCGTATGGTTTTTATATAAAAGGAAATTACGAGTTAGCCTATGATTCTTCCCAATCTGCTATGAAAGATACCCTTAATCCTTTGTATTGCTCGTATAGTCTTTTAAGTGCTTACAGTTTAGCTAAAATACCTAATGCTGATGACTCTTCTCACACACGCTTGATATTTCAGTTAAAGGAAATTGTAGACAGATGTATGGGAACCAGTCAAGGAGACCAGGCTTACAACATTTTAAAAAACTTGAAAGTGATTAATGCTAATTCTAAAGATAAATGGAATTTTACTTTTTCACCAGATACTATTCATTACTTCGTGTTGTTTGCTCCAAAAGAATCTTTTGATATAAATAAAGCTAAAATTGCAGTAGCTGATTTTAACTCGGCATCTTTTTCATCATATAAACTGAAAACATCTAATAAGTTTTTGAATACTTCTGATCAAATGATCATAGTGAAGTCTTTTCCAAATTCGATAGAAGCTATGAATTACTATGATGCTTTCCGAGTAAATAAAGGGAAAATTAAAAATTACAGCAATCAAAACTTTTTTTTACTTACACCTGACAATTTAAAATCTCTTTATTTAGAGAAAAAAATAGATGAGTATATTAAATTTTTTAAAGCCTTTTATCTGTAAAATGATCATAAAAAACGTTTTTTGTATATTTGCAACTTATTATTATGGTATTTAAATCAGATAAACATACTATGGCAGGTTATTCAAATGGGAGTCAGTCTCCTGAAAGACTAAACCGAATTGTGGAAGGTACTCACATAGAAGGTGACATAAAATCAGATTCTAACATCAGAATTGATGGTTATGTAAAAGGAATTATTAATGTAAAAGGCAGATTAGTACTTGGTCCAACAGGAAAAATTGATGGAAATATTTTTTGTAAAAATGCGGATATTGAGGGGAAGTTGAATGGAGTTATTGAAGTAGACGAGTTGTTATCTTTAAAAAGTACAGCTAAGCTTCAAGGTGAAATTTCTACCAATAAATTATCTATTGAACCCGGCGCAATATTCTCAGGTAATTGTAAAATGGGAGCGGTTTTGAAGGATATTTCAACCAATGAGGATAAAATACAAGAACCCGAAAAAGTTCTTCAAGAAAAAACTGCGTAATAATCAGATATAGATACAAATTTTAATTCTAAATTTGTAGCCTCAAATATTTTGAAATCATGAAGACTAAATTACTTGTACCCACCGATTTTACGAATGAAGCACACTCTGCCATACAACATGCAGTAAAACTTGGTGTTATCGTTCAAGCTGAAGTCATTTTATTAAATGTAGTTAAAGACAAGTCAGATATCCCAAGTGCTACAGAAAAGCTTAAAGAAGAAGAAAAGTGGGCCAAATCAGTAAATGATCAAGCAGAAGTTCGATCTATCGTTAGAGTTGGAAATATATTTGATGATATTGGTGATGCGGCTTCGGAGTTAGGCGTTTCATTGATTATTATGGGGACACATGGAGCAAGTGGCTGGCAGAAAATTACTGGAAGTTATGCTCTGAAAGTAATTACGAATTCCTCTGTTCCATTTATTGTGGTACAAGATCAGCTCATGAATGATACAGGATATGATAGTATTGTTGTTCCACTAGACTTAAATAATGAAACTAAACAAAAGCTAGAAATGGTTGCTAGTATTGCTCATTATTTTGATTCTGAAGTTCATTTGATTACACCCAATGAGTCAGATGAATTCTTGTCCAATAAATTAAAAGCAAACAGAATCTGGGCTGCTAAATACCTAAAGGGTAAAAATGTAAAGTTTACCACCCAAATTGTAGACGATGGAGATAATCTACTGGAAGGAGTTTTTAAATTATCTGAAAAAGTAGAAGCAGATTTAATAGCGATAATGAATCTTCAGAAAAATTCACTCATGGGCGTTCTCGGGAGTTCATATCAACAAGAAATTATTGCGAATAAAGCTAAAGTTCCTGTTTTATGTTTAAACCCTCTTAAATCTACTATAGCTTCAGGAAGCATATTAGTTAGATAATATCAGTATTTCTAGAATGCTTTCAGAACAAGAAATTATTAGAAGGGAAAGCCTTCAGAAACTTCGAGAACACGGTATTGATCCTTATCCAGCAGGAGAATATAAGAGGTCTCACTATTCTTCAGATATCTTGGATAATTATGTAGAAGGTGAAAAAGTAATCATAGCTGGAAGGTTATTACGAAGAAAAATTCAAGGTAAAGCTAGTTTTGGAGTTATCCAAGATGCCAAAGGTAAAATCCAGGTATACTTTAATCGAGATACGATTTGTCCAGATGAAGATAAAAGCAACTACAATGATGTTTTTAAAAAGTGGCTTGATCTGGGAGATTTTATAGGAGTAGAAGGTGAAGTTTTTAAAACAAGAGTGGGTGAAATAACAATCGAAGTTCATCAATTTCATCTTTTAAGTAAGTCTTTGAAACCATTACCATTACCAAAAACAGATAAAGACGGTAACGTGTATGATGGATTTAATGATCCTGAATTACGATATAGAAGAAGATATGTGGATTTAGTGGTCAATAACCACGTGAAAGAAACTTTTGTGAAACGTTCGAAGATTATGTCTAGTATGCGTAATTTTTTGAATAATCATGGGTATTTAGAGGTTGAAACACCCATTTTACAGCCTATTCCAGGTGGGGCAGCGGCAAGACCTTTTATTACGCACCACAATACGTTAGACACACCGCTTTATTTGAGAATTGCAAACGAACTGTATTTAAAGAGACTTATTGTGGGCGGATTTGAAGGGGTATACGAGTTTGCTAAAGATTTTAGAAACGAAGGCATGGATAGAACCCACAATCCTGAGTTTACACAAATGGAAATTTATGTAGCCTACAAAGACTACAAATGGATGATGAATTTTACTGAAAAGATGCTTGAAACGATATGTTTAGAGGTACTTGGATCAACAGAAGTTAAAATCGGTGAAAAAACAGTAAGTTTTAAAAGTCCATTTAAGCGAATTACCATGTTAGATTCAATAAAGGAACATACTGGGGTAGATATTTCAAAGATGGATGAGGCTGAAATCAGAGAAGTGTGTTCTAACCTCGGTGTAGAAGTAGATGAGTCTATGGGGAAAGGAAAATTAATTGATGAGATCTTTGGGGAAAAATGTGAAAGCAATTATATCCAACCCACTTTTATCACGGATTACCCTGTAGAAATGTCGCCGCTTTGTAAAAAACACAGAGATAACCCTGAACTTACAGAACGATTTGAGCTTATGGTAAATGGAAAAGAACTAGCCAATGCATATTCAGAGCTTAATGATCCAATAGACCAAAAAGAACGTTTTGAAGAACAAGTTAAATTAGCTGAAAAAGGAGATGATGAAGCTATGTTTATTGACCTAGATTTTGTAAGAGCTTTAGAATATGGCATGCCACCCACTTCAGGTATGGGTATTGGCATTGATAGATTGGTCATGTTTTTATGTAATCAATCCTCTATACAGGAAGTGCTATTTTTTCCGCAAATGAAACCAGAAGTCTGGCTAAATGAAGGTCCGAAAAACACCCTCACAGATAACGAAAAAATCATTTTGGATACGCTATCAAAAGAAAAAAAGATGGATTTAGCTGAACTTAAAAATTTGTCGGGCTTATCAAATAAACAATGGGATAAATCTATTAAATCGTTAGGAAAACAAGGTCTTACTAAAGTCGTTAAAACAGACGATAGTTTAACGGTAGAAATCCTCTAAAAAGACAATAATATTCCAAGTGTAAGGACTTCTTTAAACTGTACTGCAGCTCCTTTTTTTTGAACTTTATTTCCGTTTTCGTCTAAGTAAGGGATGCCCAGGCTGTTCAGCAAGTGAATTGGACTTCCGTCTTTGTTAAACCTAGGTATTTTAGTATCATGATCATAAATTAAATAGGATGAAAACGTGATACTAAATAATTTTTTAAGCTTGTAAGAAATTAATGTTTCCCAAGTAACATCGATATTTTCAGGTTGTTCTACGTAATTGCTGAATAAACTTAGGTTAGATCTTAGGTTTAAGTCTTTTACGTTTAAAAATGAAGATTTACGATAATTTAGGTTTAAATAGCCACCTGCCTCTATCCTAATTTTCTTACCTGCTTCTACACCAAAAACACCTTGTGCATATAAAAACTCATCTAATATTACGGTAGATTTTAGTGTAGCTGGAGACAGAAAACAAGATATTTCTTGATCTTTTTTATAATCAAAACCCAATGCCAAAAGGGGATACGCCGGAGAAAAAAACTTTGAAAAGTAGTTATTTTCTTCAATATCATCAGGAGAATTAAATCCCTCTTCAAATTGAGTTCTAAAATTAAATAATATAGAATAATCCCATTTGTATTTTGTTTTCCTTCCAAACTTTGAGGTTAGCTCAATACGATCATCATTCTTTACCCAAGGAATACTGTCTCCGAATCCATTTCGAATTATTCCATAAGATAACGTGAGTTGATTCATCCATGAGATTTTACGATGTTTAAGTAATACATAATTATTTGTTAACCCTTGAATAGACATGGAGTTCTGTCCACCTCCTGCCCAGTTGTATAGACCAACTCGGTTAAATCCAATATTAAAAATAGAACCTTTAATCCAATAACTGGAATCCACATTAAAAGCGGTGTCAGGTAGGGTGATTTTTTTCTGCCAATCTTTTAAATCTTGGGCATGAATTTTTACAATGTTGAACAGAAATACAATCAGTATGAATTTGTACCTAACTGATTTTACTTGATTATCCATTTTTAACTGTTAAAAATTATTTTGAATTTTTATGTTCTTCTCACTTAAATAAGTCAAATTTATAAAGTGTATAAATCTCGTGGAATTGGTATATTATTTTTCATCATCATAAGCTCGTTGATAAACGGACAAAGTGCTTATTATCCACTGAATGAATTAAAGTTTAATGAAGACAACACTTGTCATATTAAGTTCCACACTGCTAACGGTTCACCCATAATTAATAAAAAAGAAAAGAGAAAAATAAAATCCTTAATCTGTGAAAACTTAGAAATGGTTAATTATATGGATTCTGTATTTGAACCATTTGGTTTACCTCCTTTCTTTTCAAAAATCCCCATCATTACGTCTTATTCTAATTCTGCTAGTCATTTTGGAGTTGGGGTATGGAATTTAAATTACATTACCGCCCTGAAAAACGGCTTACTCATGAATTATTTTGTTGATGAACGACTGGATTATAAAAAATCAACAGTTGCAGCAGCCAATGAATTAAGTCGTCTTTGGAAAATTTATGGTCAAAAAAAAACCACTTTAGTCGCTTTTTTATTATCTCCAAATTTTGTTTTTAATCAGGGAAAAAGACCAGATTTACTTACTCCAAATATGCAAGAGATTGATATGCTTTTGAAATTAGATTCTGCCCGTTTTTATTACGATAAAATATATGATAACAAAAGAGAAAATAATCAATCCTATTTTACATTTTCAAAGGCTCTAAGTTTTGATGCTATTTATGATTTTAATAAGCTGAATTTTGATCTGATTTTGGAAAATAATCAGGCACTACTTAGGGATGTATTGCCAGCAGATTATCCCATTTTGCTAAGCAAAGATGTAGGAGATTTTCTAAAGAAAAATGAATCCAAAATTTCAACATTTCAAGATTCTCTAAATGAAAATTCATTTCTTAAAAGAGATCTTCTAACGAAAAACAAAATACACAAAGTGGTCAAAGGAGATGTGCTAGGAAAAATTGCCTTAAAATACAAAGTCTCAGTGAGTAATTTGATGGAGTGGAATAACCTAAAGTCTTCTTTAATATACTTGGATCAAAATATCATTGTCGATAGAAAAGATTATAGCAATGATTATCAAACATTTACATTTCAAGACGGTAAGTCATTACAATTTTGGGAAATTGCAAAAAAATTTGACTGTTCAGTAAGAGAGATTAATGAATTTAACAGATATGAAACTAAAAATTTTTCAATTAAATTAAAGAAGAGAAACCCATAAAGCCCTACTACGCGCTATTGTATTTCTGCACCTTGTTTGCAGCTATATTGATGGTCTTTTTCATTTTCCCTAAAAACGGAATTCACATCGGTCATGTGAATCTTCATTTTTTTGACAAAACAGCGTATTTAGATTTGAATGCAAATGAAGAACCGATTGAATTGAAAAAGGAAATCAATTTAGATTCCATTATTGCTAGAGAAAAGTTTGTGGCTGACAGTATAAAAAAAGTAGAAGAATTAATTAAAAAAAAATATGAGGACTCTGTATTAAATGCAGAGAAAAAAATCCAATTTCCTAAAAATGATACAACCATATTATATCCTTTTTTTAAAAAATTAGAAAAAGCAAAACATAAAAAGGTGCGTGTGATGCACTATGGAGATTCACAGATTGAAGCAGATCGAATTTCAGGTAGGTTGAGAGAAAGGTTACAAAAAGATTTTGGAGGGCTAGGAGCTGGCGTGTATGCTGTAATTCCTGCGACCCGAAAAATTAGCATTAAAAATGAATATTCTGCTAATTGGATTCGCAGAACCGGGTTTGGGCCCTACATTGATACTGTAGTAAAACATAAAAAATATGGAGCTTTATTTTCATTCTGCGAAATCGAACCGATAATAATAGATTCTTCCATAATTTACGAGGCATGGATTAAAATCGGAAAACCAACTAAATCCTACAAACACTGTCGAAACTACACCAATTTCGACATCTTTTTTACAAACCAGGACACCACGACTTTTACTTATCTTTTAGCTGACTCTATCATTCGGGTAGATACCATTTCCCCATCATTGCAAATACAAAAGAAGTCGTTAAGCTTTAATAGAGCACCATCTTATTTTGAAATTCAAATAAAATCTACATCTTCTCCTCTGATATATGGTATTGCTCTGGAAGGCAAAAATGGAGTAGTTGTAGATAATATACCTCTTAGAGGAGCATCAGGAACTGAATTTGCTAGAATTGATAAAACTAGTCTTTCAGAAATGTTAACTCAATTATCACCAGATTTATTTTTGTTGGAATTTGGTGGTAATGCGATACCCCATATGAAAAGCTCTGAGCGCAGTGTGCGGTATGGTAATTACTTTAAGAGCCAAATAAAAAAACTGAAAAGAATAAATCCAAAAGCTCAATTTATTGTAATTGGCCCTGCAGATATGGCTAAAAAAGAATCCACATCATTTATAAGTTATCCCTTTATAAATGAAGTCCGAGAAGCGCTTAAAAAGGCTGCATTTGAAACGAATTCTTGTTATTGGGATACCTACCTAAATATGGGTGGAGAAGGATCCATTCAAGATTGGGTTAAAATGAAACCTCCCCTCGCCGCCAGAGATTACATCCATTTTACAAATAAGGGAGCTCGAGAAGTTGCAGATATGTTTATTGCAGATTTAATGGAATGTTACACTGTTTACAAGGAGAATAAATAAAAATGAAATTTTTAATTTCCATATATTTTGGCTTATTAATTAGTAGTATTTCCTATACTCAGCATTATCCACACAATCATCCGCAGTACGAATTTATAGACGAAAAATACAATGAACTGGTGATTTTTAATAAAAAAAAGTGGAGTAGCTTTTTAAGTAAATTACATCATCAATGGAATTATGGAGGAAAGGAAATAAATATCATCCAATTTGGAGGTTCGCATATTCAAGCAGATGTTTGGTCCAATAGATTAAGAGAACATTTTCAGCACATTGTCCCTTACAATGGCGCCTCAAGAGGGTTATACTTCCCTTTTAAGCTTATAAAGTCTAATGCATCGCCTTATTTAAAGACAACACATAGTGGAGAATGGAGTGGCTTTAGAAATTCGGTTTCTTATCATGATTCACCATTTGGTGTTTTAGGAGCTAGAGCAGAATTAATAGATTCTACATCATTAATAACTTTTTACGTAAATAAAGAACATTGTTTAAATTGTTATTTTGATCAAATTGACATTTTAGTAAATGATTCATTAAATAATCATTGTATACAAGTACTTACAGACTCAATTATTTCAGTTGAGCTTGAAAGTGATAAACAATCATTTTTGTTATCCAATCTAGTTGACTCTGTAACTGTCCTAGTTGAAAGAGAAAACCACGAAAAAGGAAAATTTTCACTTTTTGGACTAAATTTTTCATCACAATTAAAGGGAATTACATATCATTCAATTGGGGTTAATGGGGCTAGTGTCCCCAGCTATTTAAGATGCGAATATTTTATGAATCAAATGAGTTTAGTCAACCCTGATTTGATCATTTTTTCTATTGGAATCAACGATGCATATGAACCTTCATTCTCATCAGAATCATATTTTAAAAATTATGATACATTAATTAATTTGATTAAAGATCAATATCCAGATGCTAACTTTTTATTTACAACAAATAACGATAGTTATTACAAGAAGAAGGTGGTAAATGAACGTGTAGTTGAAGCTAAAAAAACAATGTATAAGTTAGCCAAAAAATACGATGGTGTTATTTGGGATTTATTTTCCATTATGGGTGGAATGAATAGCATAGTTAAATGGGAAGAAAATGGTCTTGCTAAATCAGATAAAATTCATTTTACTACTAAAGGTTATAAATTAACTGGGGATTTGTTTTTTGAAGCCTTCATTAAATCATATAAGGAGTTTATAGAAAAAAATGGGTGAATTTGACGTTTATAAATTTGTAGATAAGATATTCTCTCCTTTTTTAAATCAGGGCGAACATCCCATGATATTTACGGAGTATCCATTTTGGATGTTTTTTCTATTTGTTTTAGCTGGTTTCAGTTTCTTACACAAAAGGCTTCGAATCAGAAGTTTATTCCTCTTCTTGGTGAGTATTTATTTTTATTATAAAACCAGCGGATTCTTCTTCTCTATTTTACTCTTTTCCACTATTCTTGATTTTGTGATCGGGAAAAGAATCTATCGAAATTTAGATAGACTAAAAGCCACTTTTTGGTTATCGGTAAGCATAACACTAAATCTAGCCTTGTTAGTATACTTTAAATATGCCTATTTCTTTGCAGATTCTTTCAATGCCATCTTTGATTCTTCTTGGCATCCTATAAATCATTTTGCACTTGCCACCAATAAGGTTGTAGGTTCTACTTTTCGTGTAGATCAAATATTATTACCTATTGGTATTTCATTTTATACTTTTCAAACGATGTCCTATGCCATTGATATTTATAGAAAAAAGTTAAAGCCTGTTTCGCATGTAATTGACTTTGCTTTTTATGTTTCGTTTTTCCCACAATTGGTAGCTGGGCCAATCGTGAGGGCATCTGAATTTATACCCCAAATTTACAAGCCATATACTGTCACAAAAAAAGAGTTTGGAATGGCTGTATTTTGGATTTTAAATGGTCTACTTAAAAAGTTTCTTTTGGCAGATTACATTGCCGTTAATTTTGTGGATAGAGTTTTTGATAACCCAAGTATGTTTTCAGGTCTTGAAAACTTATTGGCACTGTATGGGTATTCATTACAAGTTTATGCAGATTTTTCTGGGTATACAGATATTGCTATTGGAATTGCCATGATTATGGGATTTTATCTACCAAAAAATTTCAATTCTCCCTACAAGGCAGATAATTGTGGTAATTTCTGGAAACGATGGCATATTTCTTTATCTACCTGGCTAAAAGATTACCTGTATATTCCAATGGGAGGAAACAGAAGAGGATCTTTATTCAGTGTAATTGCACTTTCCTTCATTGTATTATTCGTTTTTTTAATAAGTGGTTCATGGGTATTACTTTTTTTAATATTATCTCTAATTTTTCTTATTCAGCTATTAGGTGAATTTATTCCATCATTTAAGGGTTGGTATATTACCAATGTCAATATTATGCTTACCATGTTATTGGGAGGCTTATGGCATGGAGCAAGTTGGAATTTCGTTCTTTGGGGGGGGCTAAATGGACTTGGAATAGTTATTTATAAAATTTGGAGAAAATTCAGCCCATGGGGTAATAAATCTAAATGGTGGAATAGAGTTTGGGGAATATTAATCACTTTTAATTTTGTTTCATTTACAAGAATTTGGTTTAGAAGCGGTTCCACAAACTCTTGGGAGGATATGGATGGGGGTCATAATATCCTTTCGGAATGGTTCACAGCAAATGAAATGCTTTATCAACTGATGTTTGATTTTAGATGGGCATTGATCTCTGACGTAGTTGGTGCCTATTATGAGGTACTATTGGTTATAATAATAGGGTTCATAATTCATTTTATTCCTGAAAAAATAAAAATTTATTATCGAAATTATTTTGCCAATCTACATGTAGGTTTTCAGATTTTAACATCTTTGCTAGTGGTATTTTTAATTTACCAAATTGCTTCAACAAGCCTACAACCATTTATTTATTTTCAATTTTAGATAATGCCAGCCATTAAGAATGCTTTATTAAGATACAGAATCATAGATAGATCTATCCGAAATGAATATAATCCTTATCCGACTAAAGAACAATTGAGACAAGCATGTGAAGAAGAGATTTATGGCACTTCTGAAGGCTTACATATTTGCCACTCTACTATTGAAAAAGACATTTTCGCTATGAGAATGGAGCATGACGCCCCTATAGCTTACAGCAAGAGAGAAAAAGGATACTATTATATGAATGATGAATTTTCGATGGATGATGTTCCACTAACTGAGAAAGACATTTCAGCTATTAAAGCCGCATCTACGATTTTACATCAATTTAAAAGTACAAGTCTTTTTAGTCAGTATCAGTTTGCAATTGATAAAATATTAGATAGAGCAGTTACCTCTCAACAGAAATTCAGTAACACAGAAAATAACATCCAATTCGAAACTTTACCTACTATTTCCGGGAATGAATATTTGGAATCTGTTTTAGAAGCCATCAAAAAAAGAAATGTATTGCAGTTTCAATATTATAATTATATCAAAAATATTAAAACAGTTAGGCGTGTTCACCCCTATTTATTAAAGGAATACCGTAATAGATGGTATCTTATAGGTAAAAGTGAACTCAAAAATAAAGTAATCACATTTGGATTAGATAGAATATCAAATTTGCAAACGTTGGAAAATCAATTTTCTGTAGACTCTTCTTTTAATCCAGATTATTTTTTTCAACACTCAATAGGTATCACAGTTTTTGATGAGAAACCACAAGAAATTATAATTAAAACCAACAATATTCTTTCAAAATATCTTACATCACAGCCATTACATCATTCTCAAAAATTAAGCAAAGTACTTAAAAACGGAGACCATCTTTTTTCCTACTTTTTACTTATTACTTATGAATTAAAAATGACCATTTTAGGTTATGGTAGTGATTGCGAAGTAATTGAACCAGCATCATTAAGAGATCAAATAGCAGAGGAGATCAAAAAGGTAGCAAGTAAATATTAGCTATGAACGAGCTGAAAAAAGCCGAAAGTTTATACTTAAAACAACATGCAAAAAATCCAATACATTGGAAAAGTTGGTCTCAGCAAGCATTAGATACTGCTCGAAATAAGGATAAATTAATTGTTTTAAGTATAGGATACGCAGCCTGTCATTGGTGTCATGTCATGGAGAAAGAAACATTTACTGATCCAATGGTGGCAAACTTGATGAATAGCCAATTTATTTCTATAAAAGTAGATCGTGAAGAACATCCAGACGTGGATCACGTATATATGGACTTCTTATTAGAGACTAAAGGTAATGGAGGTTGGCCGCTAAATTGTATTCTTTTGCCTGATGGAAGACCCATTTATGCAGGGACTTATTTTAAAAAGGATCAATGGATTCAGTTATTAAGCAGGTTCCAATTCTTGTACAATGAAAATCCACAAAAACTAAAAGATATTGCTTTAGATGTGATGGAACAAATTGAATTTCAAAATGAAATGTATTCTACAGAAGTTTTCAAAGTTCAAGAGGATTGGCTGGAGTGGGTGAAATTTTTAGATTTAGAACATGGTAATTTGAACTATTCACAAAAATTCCCGATGCCCTCAGTTTCTCATTTTTTAATGCACATCCCTGATGATAGATTTCAGCATCATGTTACATTATCATTAGATGCTATGGTAAATAGAGGTTTGTATGATCATTTAGATGGTGGGTTTTTTAGGTATTGTGTAGATAGAGAGTGGCATATTCCTCATTTTGAAAAAATGTTATATGATAATGCGCAAATGATTTCATTATTATCTAGATATGATTTGCTTCATAGCAACAATAAATATAAGAATCCCGTATTCGATACGATTACTTTCTTATATAATGATTTTTACACCTCCTTATTTGCTTCATCAATAGACGCAGACAATGTGGAAGGAGAAGGAAAATATTATACTTTTTCGAACGAAGAAATTTTGGATAACTTTTCAAAAGTAGAGCAAGAGTACTTTCAAACTTATTTCATATCATCAGTCAATAAACTATGGGAGGATAGGTGGCATTTGCATGGAGATGTAAATCAAGTATCAAAAGAAAAAAACAAAATCAAAAAAGAATTAAGTGAGATAAGAGCGACTCATCCAATTCCAGCAATAGATTTTAAACAAATATGCAGCTGGAATTCACTCATGGTCATAGGGTTAATCGATGCGGCTATTGCATATAAAAATGAAAAATGGGCTAAAGAAGCTGAAATCGTACTACAAAAAATGATTACAGTTTTTTTAGATGATTCCACCATTTATAGAGTGGTATATAAATACAATAAGAAGGAAGGCTGTTTAGAGGATTACGCTTGTTTCATTGCAGCTATGATAAAAATGGGATCTATTCACCGGTCTGGTTATTATTTTAGAAAAGCCATTAGTCTAGTTGAATTGGTAATTAATGATTTTTTTGATCGTAAAAAAAAACTGTTTCGTTTCTCTAATGAGCAAAGCTTATATAAAGCCAAGTTTGAAGTGGAAGATCAGGTCATACCTTCTTCAAATTCAATAATGGCTCAGAATTTGTTAAGCCTCTATGAAGTGACTAGGAAAGAAAAATATCTAGATTTAGCTACACAAATGTTTGATTCGGTTGCAGAAAAAGCTAAAAAATGGTTGCCTAACTACTCCAATTGGATGCATGTTAAACGGAAATACAATCATTCAAAACCTAAAATAGTAATGTGTAATGTTGATTTTTCAACCATTTGTGACCTTATTCATCAAATAAAAACATTAGACTTTACCTATGTTTTAGAGAATGAAGTGTCAATAACTTTATTTAAGGGGAAATATAATCCAACGAACAGAAATATATTTGTCTGTGGTGATCAATATTGTTTTGAGCCGGTTGAATCCATAAAAGAAGCCATAAAACTTTATGATGAAGCTATTTAATATTCTTTTTCTTTTAATCCCCATTCTTGGCATTGGTCAAATGATGGAAAATGAAAAAGGCACCATATTTAGTGACCATCCCTTCTTTAATGAAAAGTTTATACGTTCAGTCAAGCTAAAATCACTAACTGGTACTATTTCAAATAAAAAAGAACTAGGCACTATAAAACAAACAGGTAAAAAACAAGCCTATTTTTTCAACGAAAACGGATCTTTAGGCGGATCATTTCAGGTGAGCCCAAAAAATGATACCACCTTTATATTTTACGAATACGATAAGAACAAAAATATGATTGTAAAAAGATTTAGTGATTCTTATGGCTTTTATTCATACACCTATACTTATAATGGGCAGAATGAAATGGTAAAAAAAGTGTATGCAAGAGAAAAAAATGCCAACAAGTCAAAAATTAATTTTCAGCTAGGGGAACAATATGTAGTCTTTGAAGAAGGATATAAAATTGAGGCTACAGATTCTTCTCAAACGAAGTTAATTTTAAACAGTAATGGGAGACCATACCAAAGACAACAGCATTTTTATAATTCCCTTGGTTATTTAGTTAGAGTGGAGAATAAATTACTTATTAATAATCAAGTTTCTAAAGAAGTATTTGTGTATAATGAAAAAGGATTATTAAAATCCATACAACATTATGATCATAAAGACACCATCCCAACTAAAGGGTTTTTATACAATTATGATGAGTGGGGAAATGTCAGTTTTATAGATGAGTATAGAAAAAACGTGCGTATAAAACACAAAGAAATTTTGTATGATCAATCAAACTTTATTTTAAAAACGGTTCTGTCTCAAGATCTTAAAACTAATTTGATCACCATTACTAAATTTAAACCCGAATTTTATAATTAATTTTGGCTGAATTGAAAAAAGTAAGCTCAATATCCCTACTTGTAATTTTGTTTTCGTGTTCAAATGAACATCCAGCAGCAACTGAATTATGTGACTGCTACACGCTGGTTCATAGAGAGTGGGAATCGAAAAAGGGTAATCAAATAATGGATTCTTGTGAACAATTATTACAAACAAACATAAACCACTTAAAAGGAACACCCGAGTTAGATGTCTTTTTTAGAGCTCTAAATAATTGTAGGTAATTCTATGGATAAGTTGTTAAATTATATAAATGGAGAATTCATAGAGTCTATAGACAAAAGTTGGATCAACAATGTGGATCCTTCAACAGGAAAAAAGTATAGTTTAATTCCGGATTCTAGTGATAAAGATATTGAGCAGGCAGTACATGCTGCTGAACAAGCTTTTCACAATTGGAGTAATTCATCAATCGATTATCGATCAAAGATTTTAAGTAACATAGCTAAACTGATTTTAGAGAATTTAGATGACCTAGCCAAGGCAGAAAGTATAGACAATGGTAAGCCACTTAGCTTAGCTAAAAAAATCGACATTCCAAGAGCAGCTAAAAACATGGCTTTTTTTGCTACAGCCATAAAGCACGATTCTTCTGAATCTCATCAGATGAATAACATTGCGATTAATTATACTCTGAGAAAACCCATTGGAGTTGTGGGGTGCATCTCGCCATGGAATTTACCCCTATACCTATTTACATGGAAAATAGCTCCAGCATTGGCTGCAGGTAATACGGTAATTGCAAAACCCTCAGAAGTTACTCCAATGACCGCATTCTTGTTTTCAAAAATATGTAAAGAAGCTGGACTCCCTGCAGGAGTATTAAATATAGTTCATGGCTTGGGAGGTAAAGTAGGTGCAGCTATAACAAAACACCCAAAAATTAAAGCCATATCCTTCACGGGCGGTACAGCAACTGGAAAAGAAATAGCTAAAGTTGCAGCGCCTATGTTCAAAAAAATGAGCTTAGAATTGGGAGGGAAAAACCCTAATATTGTATTTGCTGATTGCGATTTTGAAAAAGCAATTTCAACTTCTGTATTGTCTTCATTTTCAAATCAAGGACAAATATGTTTATGTGGTTCAAGAATTTATATTGAACGCAAGATTTACGATAAATTCAAAGATGCTTTTCTTAAAAAAGTAAAAAAATTAGTGGTTAATGACCCTCTTTCAGAAACCACACAAATAGGAGCATTAGTGTCAGAAAATCACATGAAGAAAGTATTGCAACACATAAGAGTAGCCAAAGAAGAAGGAGGGATAATATTACATGGTGGTGAACGAGTTTTAGTATCTGGAAGATGCGAGAATGGATTTTTTGTATCTCCAACCGTAATTGAGGGATTACCTCAAAATTGTCAAACAAATCAGGAAGAAATTTTTGGTCCAGTTGTAACGTTATCTCCGTTTGATACGGTAGAAGAAGTAATCGAATATGCTAACGGAACACAATATGGATTAAGCAGTACGGTTTGGACAAAAGATCTTTCAAAAGCAAATAAAATGGCACAAGAACTAAAAGCTGGAATAGTTTGGATAAATTGCTGGCTGGTTAGAGATTTAAGAACTCCTTTTGGTGGAGTAAAAAATTCAGGAGTAGGAAGAGAAGGTGGTTATTATGCACTTCAATTTTTTACTGAACCCACAAATGTGTGTATTAGTTTAAATTAAAAAAGATGAGTTCAAATAAAATAAATGCGGAAAATGCACCTAAACCTGTAGGATTGTACCCACACGCGAGAAAAGTAGGCAACTTATTATTTTTATCCGGTGTAGGCCCCAGAAAGGCAGGATCAGGGCCAAACGATAGTTATGTTCCTGGACTAGAACAGGATCATAATGGTAACTTCAAGTCTTTTGATTTTGAGGCACAATGCCATAGTGTTTTCCAAAATGTAAAAACCATTTTAGAGGAGAGTGGTTCATCATGGGAAAATTTAGTAGATATTACCGTTTTTTTAGTGGACATGAAAAGAGATTTTCAAACTTTTAATAAAATTTATGCTGATTATTTTAGCACTAATCAGCCATGTAGAACAACAGTAGCTATAAATTCTTTGCCAACTCCCATTGCCATTGAGTTAAAATGCATAGCTACCATTTAAATCATTCAAATTATGCAAAGATTAGTTAGTCAGTTTACAAATCAATTAACAGAAGCTCTAGAAATTGGTCAAAATGCAAATTTAAAAGCTGCAAAATCTACCATTTCAAATATGGTAATCACAGGACTGGGTGGATCCGGCATTGGAGGAAAGATAGCTACACAATTCGTATCAGATCAACTTAAAATACCAGTTTCAATTAACAATGACTATACTCTACCCTCTTTTGTTAGTGAAAATACATTAGTAATTGTGTCAAGTTTTTCTGGAAATACAGAAGAAACATTGGAAGCTTTAAGAGTAGCACAGGACAAAAACGCAGAAATTGCATGTATTACTTCTGGAGGAAAATTAACGGAAATTGCTAAGGAAAAGGGATACAACTTGATTACGTTACCCGAAGCTTTTTCTCCTAGAGCCATGTTAACCTATTCAGTAGTCCAGCAACTATATATGTTCCATCATTATGGTTTAATAAATAATCATTTCGAAGAGGAAGTGAAAGAAACTATTAAGCTTTTAGAATCGGAAGAAATTAACATAAAAGATTTAGCTCATCAAATTGCTTTAATGCTACACACTAGAACTACCGTTGCATATTCTGATTCATCTATGGAGGGTGTAATTACACGTTTTAGACAACAAATTAACGAAAATGCAAAGTGTTTGGGTTGGCAACATGTAATCCCTGAAATGAATCATAATGAATTGGTAGGATGGGCTGGAGGTAAAGATGAATATGCTGTGGTAATTTTCAGATCAGACTATGAACATCCAAGATCTTCGGTAAGATTAAACATTTCCAAAGAAATAATTGAGAAAAAGACATCCTCTATTATAGAGTGTCATGCTAAGGGTAATAGTTTGATTGCACAGTCTTTTTATCACGTCCTTCTTGGAGATTGGATTTCAGTTTATTTAGCTGATTTGAATAAAGTTGACTCTGTTGAGGTAAAAGTAATTGATTACTTAAAGGCAGAGTTGGCTAAAATCTAATGAACCCTGCTGTTAATCTTCATGAATTAGGATCCATAGATTACAAGCAGTGTTGGGACTATCAGACAAGGCTTTTTGAAGCTACTGTCCAACAAAAAATAAAAAATAGAAAGGATACAGATTCGTTTAAGGATACAGAAAATCACCTTATTTTTTGTGAGCACCCCCATGTGTATACACTGGGGAAAAGCGGATCAGCTGAAAATCTACTTCTTAGCAAATCAGAACTTGCAGCGAAGAAAATAGATTATTATCCTATTAATAGAGGTGGCGACATAACTTATCATGGACCAGGACAATGGGTGGTGTATCCTATCTTTGATTTGGACCATTTTTTTACGGATATACATAAGTACCTAAGATATCTGGAAGAGGCAGTTATCAAAACCATTGCTGACTATGGAATTCTAGGTTATAGAATAGAAGAATTTACAGGGGTTTGGGTGGGAGAGGAGAATCCCAGAAAAATTTGTGCTTTAGGGGTAAAATCTAGTCGATGGGTAACCATGCACGGAATCGGATTTAATGTAAATACGGATCTCACTTATTTTAATCATATAATTCCGTGTGGTATTGAAGATAAGACGGTAACATCTATGCGAAATGAGTTAGGCAGAAAAATGGACATGAATGAGGTAAAAGAACGGCTAATTCACCATTTGGCTTCACAGTTTCAATTTACACTGAATTTTTAGCGTGAAGAAAGACATTCATATCCCGGAAGTGTCTAATATAGCCATGGCCATTGTAAAGGAATCAGAAGAATGGTATGCGTATTTAATAAACCAAAATCATTTCCCGCTAGAAAATACAATGATTTCATCAAAGGGCTACGGGACGATTAATGCTAAGCCTAAAAAAACCACTTTTTTTAGTCATTATTTAGGAACAATAATGGGAAAATCATATCAAAGGTTTGAGTTAATGAGTAAAGATGTATTTGGATTGACCAATGAGTTTTTATTAACGTATTATTTAGATAATTTAATTCACGATAAAAAGTATATATTTTTACCTGAGTCCATCATAATTGAAAATAAAACTCAATTACCACTACTGAATAAGATGGGAATCATGATAAAATAAAGCGATGTTTAAAGATATAGATTACGGTAAAATATTGTTTTTTGACATAGAAACGGTTCCACAAACGTATGTTTTTAAAGACCTTGACCACAGAGGAAAAGAATTATGGGACAGGAAAAGTAAATACTTTCAAGAAAGAGATGATTTAACTCCGGAAGAAACCTATGAAAAAGCAGGTATTTACGCTGAGTTTAGTAAGGTAGTTTGTATTTCAATGGGTTTTGTTCTTCAAAAGGATGGAGAAGAACAAATTAGAATAAAAAGCATATATTCTAAAGAAGAAAAAAAGCTCTTACAAGAATTTATAGATCTCTTAGATAGCTACTATGCTAGCCCTGATTATTTGTTGTGCGCACACAATGGAAAAGAATTTGATATCCCTTTTTTGTGTCGTAGGATTTTAATTAATGGACTAAAACTCCCTCTCTTATTAAATATTGCAGGCAAAAAACCTTGGGAGATAAAGCATATCGATACCATGGAATTATGGAAATTTGGGGATTACAAAAATTTCACCTCACTAGATTTACTAACATATGTTTTTGATATTCCTACTCCCAAAGACGATATTGATGGAAGCATGGTGGCTAAGGTGTATTATGAGGATCAAAATTTAGAACGCATTGTTTCTTATTGTGAAAAAGATGTGGTGGCAACCATTCAATTATTTAGGAGATATGAAGGAAAACCACTAATTAGTGAAGATTTTATACAATTAACTTAGCTTCGGAATTCTGAAGAACAAATGAACTAAAAAGCTTCTTTTTTTATAATTTAATGCGCTTATGAAAAAAATATTTACCATTATTTTGCTGGTGCAATGCCTTTTTATTTGTGTTCATGCACAGGTTTCTCCCATTTGGTGCGGCCAGCAAGTGTTGCAAGATAAACTCCTTCAAAGTAGTGCATATCAAAAGTTACATTTAAAAGAGCAATCACTTCTAGATTCATTAACCCATTTGTATTCAGGTAGTAAGGGAGTAGTATACACCATTCCTGTGGTTTTCCATGTGGTACACAATAATGGAGAAGAAAAAATTGATAGAGATCAAATTTTGGATGCGCTGTTTATTTTAAATCGAGATTTACGTCTTTTAGATCCAGATACTTCTACCATTGATTCGGCATTTGTTAATCTTGCTGCAGATAATGAAATTGAATTTGTTTTGGCCACAAAAGCACCTGACGGAACTTGTTTCAGTGGAATCACTTACACCGAGTCTCCATATTCGTTTAATACGGGAAATATTAATGGCGATGACCAAGTTGATGCAGTAATGATGTTTAATGATGTGTATCAAGGTAATTGGTCGGGACATGAATATTTAAATGTTTTTGTTTGTGGCGCAGTAGGGGCAGGAATAGCAGGATACACGTATTACCCATCTGGTTGGTTTGGCACCTCAATGGCTAATGGAATTTGGTTAAGACATGACTATTGTGGAAGTATTGGAACAGGATCATTGTATCGTTCTAGGACATTTATCCATGAGGTAGGTCATTGGTTAAATCTACCTCACACTTGGGGAAGCTCAAATGAACCTGGAATCGCATCAAATTGCACTATGGATGATGGAGTAAGCGATACACCTAATACCATTGGATCAACATGGTGTAATTACAATGAAACCACATGCGGTTCAAGGTCAAATATTGAAAATCACATGGAATATAGTAGTTGTAGAAAGATGTTTACAGTTGGACAAAAAGCAAGAATGAGAACGGCCCTTCTTTCTAGTGTTGGAGGAAGGAATAACTTGATTACTGCTCAAAATCAAGCTGCCACTGGAATTGATGTTGCTCCACCTTTTTGCTCTGCTGATTTTTTTGCTGATCGATACATTACATGTACAGGTGATAGTCTTTATTTTGAAGATTATTCCTATCATAACCCAGTTGCTTGGAACTGGTCATTTGAAGGTGGTGACCCTGATACATCTCAATTAGAAGAAGTATATGTCACATATAGAAATCCAGGTTTATACGATGTGGAATTGTCATCAAGTGGAGATAGTGTTTCGTTCCTTACAGAGCAAAAAAATGATCAGATTGTGGTGATGGATTACGATGGAGTTTCTCTTCCTTATTTTGAAGGTTTTGAAAACACGACCATAACCAATCCAGAATGGATTTCTAATATTGGAAATTGGGAACTTACCAATGAAACATCTTATAATGGAAATTATTGTATTAAAGTGAATAATGGTGGAGTCGGCGGTCTGATTGAAGGAACTAAGCATGAAATTGAAAGTAAAACAATAAATGTAAGCGATACTACCAAAGCCTATTTTACATTCAAATATGCTTTTGCTAAAAGAAGTTACGATAATACGGATCGATTAAAGGTTCTGGGGTCTAATGATTGTGGTAAAACCTGGTCAGTTAGAAAAGTAATTCCCACAAGCTCACTGGAAACAGCTCCAATTCAGTCCAACTTCATGCCTACTTTTTCAGAATGGAAAGAAGCTTCCGTTTCTAGTTTAGTTGGGAACATGTGTGTTTCTAACTTTAGATTTAAACTAGAATTTATCTCAGGAGGAGGTAATGACCTTTATATTGATAATATCAATATTTCATATAACAACACTACGTCTCTTAGGGACTTAATTTCATTGGAAACAACAATCTACCCAAATCCTACGGATAACGAGATACGTATTTCTTCTGAAGAAAAAATAGACCAGATTTCAGTATTTGACTGTGCTGGAAGAAATATATTGCGATTAAATAAAATCAATGACTTTACGGTTCCATTAGATGTACGCTCTTTTAAAGCAGGGTTTTACCATGTTAAGATAACCTATCAAAACAAAGCTTTACAAACAAAAACCTTTATTAAAAATTAATCTGTAAGGATAAAGTCAATTTGTCTTTTAAATAGATTGGTCTTTTTGACTTTAACCCTCACTTCCTGCCCCATTTTAAATGAATTTTGGTTGTGGTACCCAGTAACGGTCATAGTTCCGGGGTCAAAAAAATATTGATCATCCGACATACTTTTTAACGAAATCATGCCTTCACACTTATTCTCGGACAATTCTACATACATACCCCACTCTGTAAGTCCAGATATGGTACCCTCAAATGTGTCACCAACAAATTTACTTAGAAATTTAACTTGCATGTATTTAATAGAAGCTCGTTCTGCTTCAACTGCTTGTTTTTCCATTTTTGAAATATGATTACATATGTGGTTGAGGTGTTTGGAGTCATTGCTAATTTTTTGTTCGTCTAAAAAATCAATCAAGGATCTATGGACTACTAAATCTGCATACCTTCTAATAGGGGAAGTGAAATGCGTATAATAGTCAAACGCAAGACCATAATGTCCCACATTGTCTGTACTATAAACAGCTTTTGACATGGCACGTATTATCATAGGTGAAATTAAATCCAATTCCCCTCTCTTCTCGGCATCTTTCATGATGTTATTTAGAGAGTATGTAATGGGTTTATTTTTTTTCCGAATAATCTCGTACCCCATGCTAGTTAGAAATAACTTAAGGTCATTTAATTTCTCTTCACTTGGATTATCGTGAATTCGAAACACATTGATGCCCTTTTTGATGTTTTTTTCTGGTTTAGCCAGTTTTTTTGCTACTTCTCTATTGGCTAATAACATAAATTCTTCAATAAGCTGATGGGCTTCTTTGGAAACTTTTAGTACCGTTTCGATAGGCTCCCCTTCTTCGTCTAGTCTGAAGCGTACTTCATTACTTTTTACATTTAGCGCCCCATTTGAAAGGCGCTTTTTTCTGCACTGTTGTGCCAGTTTATTTATTTGGGTTATTTCCTTTTTGAATGGACCATCCTCCCCTTCTATAATTTTTTGAGCATCTTCATAAGTAAACCTGTGGTCAGAGTGGATGATGGTTTTCCCGAACCAACTCGACAATACGGTACAATTTGAATCAAGTTCAAAAACGGCAGAAAAAGTAAGTTTATCTTCATTTGGCCTAAGTGAACAAAGCTCATTGCTTAAGCGTTCTGGAAGCATAGGAATTACTCGGTCCACAAGATAAACGCTATTTCCTCTAAGTAGAGCCTCTTTATCTAGGAAAGATTCAGGTTTAACATAATGACCCACATCAGCAATGTGTACTCCAATTTCTACATTTCCTGATGCTAAAAAACAAATGCTAATGGCATCATCAAAATCCTTTGCATCATGTGGATCGATAGTAAAAGTAGTTTTAGTTCTGAAATCTTTCCTCTTTTTTGATTCAATGGCGTAATTGGGTTCTTTAATAAGGTCAACTTCGTTTAAAACACGCTTTGGGAATTTAGACGGAAACCCAAATTCTGCCAAAATGGAATTCATTTCTACATTTAGCTCACCGGGGTTACCAATAATTTCAGTTACCGCTACTTGTGGACTTTTAACATGTTTTGGCCAAGACAAGAATTTCGTTTTCACCTTTTGACCCTTTTTGGCTCCATTTAGGTGCTTTTTGTCGATGAAGAAGTGGGTTTTAACTGATTTATCGTCTGGAATTAAGAAAAATACACTTTTATTTCCATCCACAATCCCTGTAAATTCCTTTTTAGTTCTTTCTAATACTTTTAATACTTTCCCCTCGTTTTTCCCTTTAAAGGACACTATTTTGATGAGAACTTTATCTCCGTTTAACGCCTTATTTAGATTAGAAGGATGAATATAAATGTCTTTTTGAATATTAGGATGAATAAAAAAAGCTCCCCCTTTGCTTATAAATTGAATATAACCAGTTAGTTCTTGAGAACCATCTTTAATTTGGTATTTACCCCGGTAGATTTCATCTAGTTGCCCATCTTTTTTAAGTTGATCTAGTAAAGTGACGATCCTTTTCCTTATGAAGGGATCCTTAACTCCAAGCACAGCTGCAATTTGTTTATAGTTGTATGCATTCTCAGCATCGTGTGTTAATACTTGAATGATAGACTTTGAAAGTGCTCTATCTTTCATTATGCTTTTTCTTCTAAAGCATTGATTTCTTCAAGGATGTCATTAGCTTCTTTAAGCTTTTGATCGCTTGCTTTTCGATCATGATGGGATAGCTTATATGCTTCTTCATTTAGCTTTTTGTACTTAGCTAAGAGAATATCTTTTTTTGATTTTTTTTTAAATAATCCGAACATTATGAACTCAAATAAACGCAAGAAAAGTCGAAATGTAATATTTCGTTGAAGAATAAGTTGTGTACATTACCATTGATAATATTATATTCTTCTGGATACCATAATATAATCACTGGAATATCATTCATGAGAATTGATTCGGCTTCTTCATACAATCGAAATCTATTTTCTTTATCTGATGTAACTAGTGCTTTCTCGAGGATGGCATCATATTCTTTATTTCTATATCTTGTAGTATTAGGCCATGAGTAAGATGAGTCATTTTCAAGATCAACACCTCCATAGAATACATTAAGAAAATCCATAGGAGAGGGATATTCCCCTAACCAAGTAAAATGATTCATTTGGGATTTACCATGCGCCGCTCTATCAATAAGCGTGCTTAATTTTTCTTCCTCAATGGTAATGGAAATGTTAAGGGTGTTATTTAATTGATTTTGAACTTCTTTAGCCACACTTTCATGTAGGGGTTGACCAAATGTCAATTCTAAGACAACCTCTGGGAATCCTATTCCGTTAGGGTAACCAGCTTTAGTTAAATATTCTTTAGCGAGTTCAGGATTATAATCATATCCTTGAATTGTGTCAAAGTTGTAGTTCTTTAAGGTACTCACAACCGGAACAATCCCTTTGTTACCTATTCTACCTTGTCCATTAAGTACATTATCAATTAGTTTATTTTTATTGATGGCATGTGCAAATGCTTTTCTAACATTAATGTCATTAAAAGGAGAGCGGCTCAAATTAAATTCGTAACAATCCGTCGCCATAACAGGTTTCCGATCTACCACAAAAATGCCATCATCAAAAGAGGAATGATAGGACTCAAAAAGGGACTCTACTTTGTTTTCAGTTATATCAAAGAGAACCATAGATTCATTGTTCAAAAACAAGTCAGCTCTTTCATTTTCATTTTCGACAATTTTAATGTGAAGGCCATCGAGATAAGGAAGTTTCTCTCCATTATTACTTGTTCTAAAGTAGTTTTCATTTTTCCCTAATGATATTTCAGTGCTGTCTGTACTTACTTCTAAAAAAGTAAATGGGCCATTACCTACATGTAAATCATGACCATATGCCTTGTAAGCAATTTCACTAATGATAGAAGCTTTAGAAGAGGCAAGTAGATAAATTATTGTGGGAGCTGGTGCGGATAATTTAAATATTATAGTAGAATCATTAACAACCTCGACACCTGAAATCGAATCACATTTATTATTATAAAAAGCTTCTGCTCCAATTAGATTTTTCATGAGCAGATTGTACCCACTATTATAAAATTTTCCGCACATTAATTCGATAGAAAAAACAACGTCATTGGCCGTCATAAAAGATTCTTCATCTGATGAAAAACAGGAATCTTTATGAAACCTAACATCATTTCTTAAGTGGAAAGTATATTCAGTTTGCTCATCATTTACATCCCAAGACTTAGCGATATTTGGCTCTATAGCAAGTGATTTGGGGTTCATTTTTAATAACCCATTATGAAGTTGTGAAGTGATTTTGGATCCTATATTTTCCTCAATTGAATACGGGAAAATGCTTCGGTAAAATTCTTTTTCAACTAGTTCAAGTACACCACCTGAAATAGGATTTGAGGTGTCTGATAAAACGGGATCTTTATTCATAGCATCTGAATTTTCGTTTAGACAGGATCCTAGCAATAAGAGGGTTCCAGCGATGTAAAGAAAATTTGTAAATGATGAGGTAAACATGTTTAAAATATGCGGTTGAATTAACTAATCGATATGTACAAGAATACATTTAATTTAATAGTTTTCAAAAAATTGTGAATAGAAAAACTTGAATCTAAAAAACAAATACAACTTTACTTTGAAAAGTATAAAATAGCCATTATTATTGCGTTAAATATTGAAATTTACATGATCAGAAATTTTAATACAAAATTTACCCTTTTTGTTGTTTTAGCTTTAACATTTAGTCACATTATAAATGCCCAAAGCAATGAGTCAAGTGTAGTTTTAGATGGACATTATCAAGGTAAAAATCTTTATGTTCAGAATCCTTTTGCAGGATCTGGTGTAGGTTTTTGTGTTATTGCGGTATATATAAATGATGATGTTACTACAGATCAGGTAAATTCCAGTGCTTTCGAAATTGATTTTTCAAATACTCCCATTCAAAAAGGCGACCCCGTAAATGTAAGAATCCAACACAAAAACGATTGTTTACCAAAGGTGCTGAATCCTGAAGTTCTAAGACCAAAGAGTACGTTTGAAAATTTAACCATAAGTGTAGATAAGGACCAAACACTGCATTGGAAAACTAAAAAAGAGCAGGGTAAACTCACTTACATAGTAGAACAATATAGATGGAATAAATGGGTTAAAATAGGTGAGGTAGATGGGACTGGACTAGAAGAAGAAAACGAATACAAATTTAGTGTATCCTCACACTTACATTCTGGCCAAAATAAATTTAGAGCTAAACAGGTAGACTATACAGGTAGACCAAGGCCAACTAAAAGTACTATGTTCCAGGATGATTCAAAATCTCCAGTTTCGCTAATCAATCCAAAAATCAAAAAATCACTAGACTTTTCAGAAAACACACTATATGAGATTTTTGATACATATGGAAATTTAGTTAAAAAGGGATATGGCCAAAGTATAAGTGTTGAAAACCTTGAAAAAGGATTATACTACGTGAATTACGACTCCAAAACAGGTGAGGTAGTCAGTAAAAAATAATAACTAAATTTTCATGAAAAGAATTGAGCATATAGGCATTGCTGTAGCTAATGCAGAAAAAGCTATAAATACGTTTAACGCCTTATTCCATGCTAAGCCTTACAAGACCGAAAAGGTACCTTCAGAAGGGGTGAATACCTACTTCTATCAAATGGGAGAGTCAAAAATAGAATTACTGGAAGCAACTAATACGGAAAGTCCCATTGCCAAATTCATAGCAAAACATAAAGAAGGAGTACACCATTTAGCTTTTCATGTGGAAGATATTCACGAAGAAATAGAGAGATTAGTGAAAGAAGGATTTAATGTGTTAGGAGAGGTTAAAAAAGGAGCAGATAATAAGCTAATTTGCTTTTTGCACCCCAAATCAACTAACGGCGTTCTTGTTGAATTATGTCAGGAAGCCAATCTTGAATAATTCCATTTTGAGGAAATAGTACTGCCCTAATCCCACAATTTTTAGCCCCCTCAATATGTTGGATGGAATCATCTATAAATAATGTTTCTTTTGGATTGATTTGTTGTTCTTTGAGTACCTTTTCAAAGCATACAGCATGAGGTTTTCTCAATCCCATTCTAGACGAGTAATAAATCTTTTCAAAACAAGACTTAAAATGAGCTAGCATTTGGTTGTTGCTCATGTCTTTTTCAAAGGCAGAAATGTGTATTTCGTTGGTATTACTTAACAAAATAGTGTGGTATTGATTTCTTAACGACATAATGTAATCTAGTTTATTCTTCTTGACGCCTTTTAACATAGCATTCCAAGCTGCAACAATAAGTTCATTTAAAATCGGAACGGAATGCATTTGCTGAATTCCCTTGACAAATTCGTCAGATGAAATACGGCCTGTTTCAAATTGGTCAAAAAGTTTTTGTTGCGATTTTTGGGAATACAGTTTAGAAAAGTTGGAAATACCAAGCTGGGCAAACGCATCTACAGTAGCTTGATAGTTAATGTCTAAAATAACCCCTCCAAGGTCAAAAATTATATTTTTAATTTTATGCAAAATGCAAATGAGGTTTGATTATTCATTACAAATATGTAAAATTGCATCCAAATTCATTGCA
>JAYYEV010000074.1:0-2294 GCA_036159515.1 Bacteroidota bacterium
TGCTATCGATCAAAGAATAGAAGGAAACAATATAGCTCATTTGAATTGGGGAACAAGTGATGCTAAGGGTGTTACTTTATCATTTCATGTAAAATGTAGTGTTGCTAATTTAGTTTTAGGTGGAGCATTATCAAATGGTAATTTTGATATGACTTATCCTTTTACTTATACAACAAATTCTACCCCTAATACTTGGACAAAATATACAATTTATATTCCAGGCCCTACCTCTGGAACTTGGCCTATAAATAACGGTTTAGGAATAAGAGTAATATTTAATTTAGGTTCTGCCTCAGCAAGATTAGCAACAGCAAATGTTTGGGCAAACAGTGTTGCTAGAGGGCCAACAGGAGCAGGAAGCTTAACAACAGTTGTTAACTCTACTTTCTTTTTGACAGGAGTTCAATTAGAAGTAGGCAGCGTGGCAACAGATTTTGAGCATAGGTCATTCGGTCAGGAGCTTGATTTATGTAAAAGATATTTCCAAACTGTTGCGAAAGGTAGAGAAGCAGTGGGAGCATCCTTTGAATATATGGGCCATGGCCATGGGTGGGGTGTATCTCAAGCGGAGATCCTTTTAAGATGGGACAAAGAAATGAGAACTTACCCAACATTAGAATCAGCTAGCGGTACAGATTATTTTAGTATGTCAATAAGTGGTGGTTCAATAGAATTTGATAATTGGTATGCATATGGTTTTAGTAGAAGATCAGGTTTACTTTATAAAAATTTGGTATCAGGTTTCACAAACGGTTCATCTTACAGAGCACAGATTAATAATGCTTCCGCTTATGTTTATTTAAATGCGGAGCTTTAAATTATGGCATTTCCTACAGATCCAATCTACAAACTACTAAAAAATCCTTTAGGTGTTGTTGATTGTGTAATAAAACAAACAGGTAGTTCAGAACCTTACAACCTTTCAACTATTCCTTTTGCAGAAGATAATACCGATTATCAAGAATACCTTAAGTGGGTAGCAGATGGTGGAGTTGCCGAAGCTGCTGATTAAATGAAAGCAAGAACTATAATCTTATCTTCTGTTTTAGTTTTTACTGGTTGTGTATTTTTAGGTTTTAGTAATTTTGAATTATCTAGATCAAACGAAAATTTATCAAGAGATTTAGAAGATTTCGTACAAATGTTCAAAATACCTGTTTATAACATCAATTAACCTTTTCTTGCATCTGTCTAGTCATTAGCCCCATAGTGACGTATAGGGGAGACAAGGCTAGAATTAGCAGTAATACAAGCACACTTGAAAAAGATAGTGCTTTCAGTATCGCAAATTTAATCATGTTTCAAAAAATTGCTAATATTCTTAGCATTGTTTCTTTTCTTATGGTAGCTTCCATGAGTGGTGGAACGTACTTTGCTTATAAATACTTCACATCAGAACAATTTAAATCAAAAGTTATGACTGAAATCATGGGAAATGTACAAACATTGATGCCCAAGGTGTTAGATAACACAATGCCTGATATGTCTGGCCCTGCTTTGCCTATTCCGAAGAAATGAACTGTTGGCACTGTAATACTGAACTAATATGGGGTGCTGATGCCGATATAGAAGAGGATTTTCAGCCTGTCATGTATGCAGAATATTCAATGGTCAGTAATTTCTCTTGTCCCAAATGCGACTCATATGTAGAAGTCTATAAAAGGAGAGATGCTTACGACTAATGATCTTTGGTTTTATAAAAAAGTTAATAAAATACTATGTTGATAAAGTAATTACTTGGTTACGGATGCAAAGATTCAATTTAGAGTTAGATAATGAAATAAAAAAGTATCACGAAGAAATGGATAAAAAAGTCAAAAAACCAAAAATTATAGAAAAAGGTACATTTGGAGAAGAGGGTTGGTCTATTTCTATTGGAGATGTAAAAGATGGAGATTCGTGAGATAAAAATACCAGAGATCCCACAGATCAATGTTAATACTTATATATCTACACCATTACCAAAATTAAATGTACCTCTACCTAGTTTAGATTTACCTGGATGTGTCAAAACTCATAGAGATGCAAGTATAAAAAATACACAGATAATCGAAGATGATGTTAATGGAGCGTTTTATAGCTGTCCCGAAGGCAAAATACCTTCTTTCGTTCCAATAAATTATGACAGGAGAAGAATCGAAATTGTAGAGCAGAAGCAGGAAAAAGCTGCTAAAAACGCTGATATTCCAGAAGCTAAGACACCTGAGATTCCTGATATTCCAAAAGAAAAAGAAACTATAAAGATAGAACCCTGCCCAGGTAAAAAAGATTTAAGAATTGGTTCATTTGCTAAC
>JAYYEV010000075.1:0-20555 GCA_036159515.1 Bacteroidota bacterium
ATTTTATTAAATAGAATATCAAGCGCTAAAAACAGCTTAATTAGTGAAACGGAATACAAAAACAATGTAGACATACAAGCAACGGATCGTTCTTCTGGAAGACCAAAAATTGGAGATATTTACGTTAAATACCAACAAAAAAACTTCAGATCATCCGCAATGGATTTTGATGATTTACTATTCAAAACCAATGTCCTACTAAAACAATACCCTGAAGTTTTATATAAATATCAAGAAAAATTCAAATTTATTCTAGTAGATGAATATCAAGATACAAATCATGCACAGTATTTAATTATAAAATCACTTGCAGCTAGATTTGAAAATATTTGTGTAGTTGGAGACGATGCACAATCTATATACTCCTTTAGAGGCGCAAATATTCAAAACATCCTAAACTTTAGACGTGATTATCCCGACTACAAGCTGTTCAAACTAGAGCAGAATTACAGATCTACCAAAAATATTGTGGAGGCAGCCAACAGCATTATTAGGATAAACAAAGAGCAAATTAAAAAGGAAGTATGGACTTCTAATAATTCAGGTGAAAAAATTAGTGTAATAAAAAGTCAATCTGATAATGAAGAAGGAAAACTGATTGCTAACGACATATTTGAAAAATCAAATTCTTTAAATGACACTTTCAATAATTTTGCCATCCTTTATCGGACGAATGCACAATCTCGATCTTTTGAAGAGGCCTTGAGAAAGTTAAATCTTCCTTACAAAATCTATGGGGGCTTATCATTTTATCAAAGGAAAGAAATTAAAGATCTAATAGCTTATTTTAGACTTTCAGCGAATTTAAATGACGAAGAATCCCTAAAAAGGATTATCAATTATCCAAAAAGAGGAATTGGACAAACTACAATTAATAAAGCTATTGCATGTGCTAATAACAACAATGTATCTCTATGGAGTGTACTGCTTAACCCTGAATTGTACCATTTTGAGATTAACTCTGGAACAAGAATAAAAATAAACGACTTTACAAGTTTTATCCAAAATTTTAATTCAAGAATTTTTAATTCAAATGCATATGAACTAAGCTTAGAAATTGCTAAAAGCACCGGCATATTAAGAGATTTAAGTAATGACCGAACACCTGAAGGAATAGTTAGATATGAAAACATACAAGAATTACTTAACGGAATTCAAGAATTTTCCAAAAATTCAAATGAGGAAAATCTAATTACTTTAGGAGATTTTCTTGTTGATGTCGCTCTGTTAACAGATGCTGACAATGAGAAAGAAGAAGATAAAAATAAAGTCTCTTTAATGACTATTCATGCTGCAAAAGGATTGGAATTTAAACACATATACATTGTCGGGTTGGAAGAAGATTTATTTCCTTCCATGTTGTCCAAAAATTCTAGAAGCGAACTAGAAGAGGAAAGAAGACTATTTTATGTGGCCCTCACAAGAGCAAAAGTGAAAGCAACATTATCTTTTGCGGTCAACCGATTTAGATGGGGAAATTTAATTCAATGCGAACCTAGTCGATTTTTAGATGAAATCGATCCAAGTTACTTGAATAATGTTTCATCTACACCTAAAAGTTCATTTATAAACTCAAATCATGGTGCTCCGTTAAAAAATAAATTTTTTAGTAAACCACAAAGATTAAAAAAGGTATCAAAAATTGCGGAGAAATTAGACCCTGCTGATAATCAAAAAATAGATGAATTAAAGGTAGGAGATGAAGTGCAACATGAACGATTTGGAAAAGGGAAAGTTATTGAATTAAACGGGGATTTTCCAAATACAAAAGCAACTGTATTTTTTGCTTCAGCTGGACAAAAACAATTGCTCTTGAAATTTGCTAAACTTCAATTAATAAAAAATTAATTGATTAAGTCGGCAATTTTGCTACTTTTGGGTGAATTTTCACACCAATTTACTTATGCAAGAAACGCTTGAATTAGCCTACAACACGGATAATAACGATTTAGTTATTCCAGAATACGGAAGAAATGTACATCGAATGGTCCAACATGCAATGACCATTTCTGACAAGAATGAAAGAAATAAATGTGCAGAAACGATTGTTAAAGTAATGGATTTAATTAATCCTAACTCTAAAAAAAATAGTAATGCTGAAGAATATCATCAAAAACTATGGTCACAACTGTTTATTATTTCAAATTTCCAACTTGATGTTGATTCGCCATATGGAGCTCCAAAAATTGATAAGTACAAATCAAGACCTGAATCGGTCCCATATCCAAGTAATGATATAAAATATGGACATTATGGAAAGATTATGGAGGATATGATAAAAGCTGCTGCAGAGTTGGAAGTCAGCGAAAACAGAACTAAGCTAGTAAAACACATTGCTAATTTGCTTAAAACTTCTTATTTACAATGGAACAGAGACTCAGTAAATGACAGTCTTATCATTAAACAATTGGAAGAGCTTTCAAACGGAAAGCTGACCGTATCGTCTGACGATCTAAGAGAAACAAATGACATTGTGAGGGGATTCAAAAAGAAAAAAACATCTAAGAATTACTCTAAAAACAAAAACAGAAGGAAAGATCATGGGCGCTTTTGAAATTATTGGAGGAAAAAAACTAAAAGGGGAAATCACTCCTCAAGGCGCCAAAAATGAAGCATTGCAGGTAATTAATGCGGTTCTGCTCACCTCGGAAAAAGTAATCATCAATAATATTCCAGATATAGTTGATGTAAACAAGCTTATTGATTTATTATCTACTCTTGGAGTAAAAACCGAAAAAATAGGTCAAGGATCTTATTCATTTCAAGCAGATGAAATAGATGTAGATTTCATGACATCTAATGAATATAAGATTAAGGGATCTAGCTTGAGGGGTTCTATTATGGTGGTTGGTCCTTTATTAGCTCGTTTTGGAAAAGGATATATTCCAAAGCCAGGAGGAGACAAGATTGGAAGACGAAGACTAGACACTCATTTCATCGGATTCCAAAACTTAGGAGCAAAATTTGAATATGATAGTGATACCAACTTTTACAAAGCACATGCACCTGACGGTTTGAAAGGAACCTACATGTTACTAGATGAAGCATCTGTAACAGGTACTGCAAACATAATTATGGCAGCTGTTTTAGCTGATGGTGTAACTACCATTTATAATGCAGCATGCGAGCCTTACATTCAACAACTTTCAGAAATGTTAAATAAAATGGGGGCAAATATTTCTGGAATAGGTTCTAATAAATTAATTATAAACGGAGTAAACGAACTTAAAGGATGTGAACACACTATCCTACCAGACATGATAGAAATTGGGAGTTTTATTGGTTTAGCCGCCATGACTCAATCTGAAATTACCATAAAAAATGTAGCTTTTGATAAGCTAGGAGTTATTCCTAACGTATTTAGGAAACTAGGAATAAAATTGGAGAAAAGAAATGATGATATATTCATTCCAGCTCAAGAGAGCTATGAAATTGAATCTTTTATAGATGGATCTATCATGACCATATCAGATCACCCATGGCCCGGGTTTACACCAGATCTACTAAGTATTGTTTTAGTAGTTGCTACTCAAGCAAGAGGAAGTGTGCTCATTCATCAAAAAATGTTCGAAAGCAGGTTGTTTTTCGTAGATAAATTAATTGATATGGGTGCACAAATCATATTATGTGACCCTCATAGAGCAACCGTAATAGGATTAGATAGAAAAACACCTCTGAAAGGAATAACAATGACCTCTCCTGACATCAGGGCAGGTGTATCTTTACTAATTGCTGCTCTTTCAGCAAATGGCAAAAGTACAGTGCTTAATATTGAGCAAATTGACCGAGGTTATGAAAACATAGAACAAAGACTTCGTTCCCTTGGAGCAGACATTAAGAGAATAGCATAAACTGGAATAATTTTTGATCAACTCTAAATATGACACGATTTTTATACATCACACTGATAGGCATTTTACTTAGTTTCACATTTTCTTCAGAAAAGAAAAAATCTGATAATGAACAAGAAATTACAGGAATTAATATTGGAAATAAGGCGCCAGAACTAGATTTTAAAAACCCTGATGGCAACAATATTAAATTATCATCTTTAAAAGGAAATATTGTATTAATTGATTTTTGGGCTTCTTGGTGTTTTCCCTGTAGAAGAGAAAATCCAAACATCGTTTCTGCCTACAATAAATATTCAAAAAGCAAATTCAAAAATGCGAAGGGATTTAAAATATATAGTGTATCGCTAGATAAGTCAAAGGAAGCCTGGGTTAAAGCAATTGAACAAGACAAACTAACATGGAACGAGCATGTCAGCGATCTCAAAGGCTGGGGCAGTCAAGGAGCAGGCATTTATGGGGTTAGAGGAATTCCAACTAATTTTCTATTAGATGCTGATGGGAAAATCATTGCCAAAAATCTTAGGGGTATAGCCCTTCACAAGGAACTTGACAAATTGGTTAAGTCGCTTTAACCAAGATAATTACAATTTGTCAGCATTTTATTGATTTTTATGACAGATTGTCTAATAACATCAATATGGTTCATAATTTGTTATGTATTGATTGTATTTATTTATAAATGATGAAAACAAATAAGAAGGATAAAACTGTTTCTAAGTCAAAGAAGAACAAATCAGCGGACAAAAAGGTTGAAAAAAATCATCCTGAAAATGAAGCTCAAAAAGAGGACCAGGATTTTAAAGAGAAGTATATTCGACTATATTCTGAATACGAAAACTACAGAAAGAGAACAGCAAAGGAAAAAATTGATCTCATTACAAATGCAAGTGAAAATGTAATTAAGGAGTTACTACCAATCTTAGATGATTTTGAACGAGCGATAGAAAACAACAAAAGTGTAGAAGACGCCAGTGTATTAAAGGAAGGTTTTGAGTTAATTTACAGCAAAATGCATAAAGGGTTAATCAATCAAGGCTTAAAACCAATGGAAGCGAATGGAAAGGATTTTGACTCTGAAATCCATGAAGCTATTACTAAAATTCCAGCTCCAAATGACAAGCTTAAAGGTAAAGTAGTAGATGTAATTGAAAAAGGATACCAAATAAATGAAAAAGTAATTCGATACGCCAAAGTTGTAGTTGGTGAATAAATAAATTATTGTGAGTAAAAGAGACTATTACGACATATTAGGTGTATCAAAAGGATCAAGTGAATCCGAAATAAAAAAAGCTTACAGAAAGCTAGCATTAAAATACCACCCGGATAAAAATCCGGGAAATAAAGAAGCAGAAGCCAAATTTAAAGAAGCAGCCGAAGCCTACGAAGTTCTCAGCAACAACCAAAAGAGACAACAGTATGATCAATTTGGTCATGCGGCTTTCGAAGGTGGTCAAGGAGGGTTTGGTGGTGGAATGTCAATGGATGATATTTTTGATCATTTTGGAGATATTTTTGGATCTGCATTTGGAGGTGGAGGGTTTGGAAGAAGAGGAGGAGGAAGAGTTAGAAAAGGCTCAAATCTAAGAGTTAAGTTAAGATTAAGTTTAGAAGATATTGTTAATGGAGTTCAGAAAAAAATTAAAGTAAATAAATTAGTTCAAGCAAAAGGGGTTGAGTTCACTACGTGTTCAAGCTGTAATGGCACAGGACAAGTCACGAGAGTAACCAATACCATATTGGGTGCTATGCAAACATCTTCAACTTGTCCAACCTGTAAAGGTTCGGGTCAAATAATTGGTAATCGACCTGCGGGTGTCGATGCTTCAGGTTTAGAAAAAAAAGAAACCATTATCGAAATAGACATTCCAGCAGGCGTAGAGCACGGAATGCAACTTAGCATGCAAGGAAAGGGCAATGAAGCTCCAGGCGGCGGAGTGCCAGGAGATCTAATCGTAGCCATTGAAGAAATTGAACATGAACACTTGGTGAGGAACGGCAATGATTTGTTGTATCAACTTGGTATATCGTTTTCTGATGCTACACTTGGGACGTCCATAGAAATACCTATGGTTACTGGAAAGGCAAAAATTAAAATACCTCCTGGTACCCAAAGCGGGAAAAACTTAAGATTGCGATCTAAGGGAATACCAGATATAAATGGATATGGCAGAGGAGATATGATTGTAAATATTCAAATTTGGACCCCACAAAAACTGACTAAAGAAGAAAAAGAATTATTGGTAAAGTTAAATGAAAGTGATAATTTCAAACCTAAATCTAATCAAACAAAAAACTTCTTTGATAGAATGAAGAATCACTTTTCGTAAACTGACCATCTCGATGCCTAAAAGAAATATAATTCAGATTGAAGACATTCATAAGTCTTACGGGAATTATAAAGCGCTGGAAAACATCAATATTAATGTCAAAAAAGGTTCTATTTTCGGACTATTAGGACCAAACGGGGCTGGAAAAACTTCTTTAATTAGAATTATTAATCAAATTATTGCCCCAGACAAGGGAACGATAAAAATTAATGGTAATATACTAGAAAAGAAACACGTATATCAAATTGGCTATCTTCCTGAAGAAAGAGGATTGTATAAAAAAATGAAAGTGGGTGAACAAGCCATTTATTTAGCACAACTGAAGGGCTTAAATAAATTGGAAGCCAAAAAAAGAGTGAAATTTTGGTTAGAAAAATTTAATATTGAAAATTGGTGGAACAAGAAAATTGAAGATTTATCTAAAGGAATGGCACAGAAAGTTCAATTTATTACTACCATCCTTCACGATCCTGAACTATTAATTCTAGATGAACCATTTAGCGGTTTAGATCCCACTAATAGCGAGTTAATTAAGAAAGAAATTTTAGAGCTTAAAAAAACTAAATCAACTATCATCTTAAGTACTCACAACATGAATTCTGTGGAAGAAATCTGTGATGAAGCTGCCATAATTAATAAATCAAAGAAAATTCTTGATGGTAAAATTGAGGAACTTAAAAACGAATACAGCACAAATAGGTGGAAGATTTATTACGTAGGAAATAAAATGTCTTTTACAAATGCAGTTTGGGGAGGATGGAAATTAGAAAGTCATCATTCGCTTGAAAATGGAATGAACATAGCTGATATTGAATTGTTAGAACAATTAAAAATAAGTGACTTTATAAAAGGAATCGTAGGTCATGTTGAAATACAAGAAGTCAAAAAGAAAACTCCAAGTATGCAAGATGTATTCTTAAATGTGGTGAGTAATGAGTGAAATCTGGCTAATCATAAAACGGGAGTATTGGACAAGGGTCAGGAAAAAGACCTTCATAATTATGAGCTTCTTAGGGCCTATTTTAATTGTAAGCTTTATTGGACTAACCGCATATCTTTCGAATGAGAAAAAAGATGGTTATGAAATTATTGTTTTTGATGAAGCGAATCTGTTTAATGGGGTTCTAAGAAATAATAAAAAATATCATCTAAAGTGGGCTCCCAAAGACAAGAAATATAATCAAGTTCAAGAAATATTTAAAGCAGATGATGATCTAGATTTACTACTATACTTACCGTCTAATTTGATAAAGACAAACTCGATGACGGCAAAATGCTTATACAAAGCTATACCTTCATCTTCTGCACAAAAACACTTAACTAGTATAATCAATGAAGCCATTGAACTGTATAGAGTAAATGAAAATCAAATAGATATTGAAACTTACAGGGCTATAAAGACTCGAGTTAACCTCGATATTATTGATATAGAAGATCCAGAAAACAAGAATATACAGCGAAAGGGAATTGTTGGTTTTATATTTGCTTTTTTTATCTACTTTTTCATTCTCATGTATTCAGTACAAGTTATGAGAGGAGTAATTGAAGAAAAAACAAGTAGAATCATCGAAATAATCATTTCTTCTGTTTCTAGCTTTAAATTAATGATAGCTAAAATTATTGGAGTAGGATTGGTTGGATTTACACAATTCTTTATCTGGATTTTGGTTATAACTGTAACTTCCGTATTGTTATTACATAATCTTGTTCCAGACATCTACTCATCTACATTACAAAGTCAGAATCCTGTAACAGTCAATGTAGGTGAATCAGCTCAAATTATCGAGTTTTTATTATACCAGATTCACTGGCCGAGTATGTTTATTTTTTTTGGTGTTTATTTTATTGGCGGTTATCTTTTGTATGCAGGTATGATGGCTGCAATTGGTGCGGCAGTTGACGAAGAAACTGATACACAACAGTTTCTAATTCCACTTACCTTACCTATGATATTTGCTCTTTCCATGATCTCATCGGTTATAGATGATCCTTCTTCTTCTCTTTCGTTTTGGTTGAGTGAAATCCCCTTCACCTCACCTGTTATCATGTTAGTAAGAATCGCCATGGGAATAGGGCCAAGTAGTGTGGAGGTGTGGGAAATAATGTTAAGTGTAGGACTTCTATTTGCCACCTTTATTTTAACCACATGGCTCTCTAGTAAAATATATGCAAATGGAGTTTTATCATTTGGAAAGAAAGCATCCTATAAAGAACTTTTTAAATGGCTGAAATCATGAAAAAAATTTTAATCATTGATGATGAAAGGGCAATTAGGTCAACCTTAAAAGAAATACTTGAATTTGAAAAGTATGAGGTAGATGATGCCGAAGATGGAACAATGGGTTTGAAGAAGCTAGAATCTATAGACTATGACCTTATTTTTTGTGACATTAAGATGCCAAAAATGGATGGTTTAGAATTTCTTGAAAGAAAAAAGAAGTCTAATTCTTATTGCCCAATTATAATGATTAGCGGACACGGTAACATAGAAACAGCTGTTCAAGCCCTTAAAAAAGGAGCATATGATTATATTGAGAAACCACTTGACCTGAACAGAGTACTAGTTGCCGTTAGAAACGCGTTAGATAACAACTCTATTGTGGCGGAGAATAAAGCACTAAAACGAAAAATAAAAAATCAAAATTCAAGTACAATTATAGGGGAAAGTAAAGCCATATCCTCCATTATTGAGATAATTGATAAGGTTGCGCCAACAGATGCACGTGTACTTATTACAGGTGAAAATGGTAGTGGTAAAGAGCTTGTAGCAAAGCAACTTCATGAAAAAAGTAATCGATCAAAAGCTGAATTTGTGGAAGTAAATTGTGCTGCAATTCCTTCCGAATTAATTGAAAGCGAGTTGTTTGGCCACGAAAAAGGTTCTTTTACCTCAGCACATAAACAAAAATCAGGAAAATTTGAACAAGCCAATGGGGGAACTTTATTCTTAGATGAAATTGGTGATATGAGTAAATCAGCACAAGCTAAAGTGTTAAGAGCATTACAAGAAAATAAAATAACACGTGTAGGAGGAAATAAAGAAATTAAAATTGATACGAGAATTATAGCTGCTACTAACAAAGATTTAAAAAAAGAAATAAATGATGGAAATTTCCGAGAAGACCTTTATCACAGGTTAAACGTAATTCCTATACACGTACCATCACTCAACGAAAGGAGAAATGACATTCCATTATTAACCGATTATTTTTTAGCACAAATATGTAAAGAACAAGGAATTGCTAAAAAAGAAATAAAAACTGATGCTTTAAACGCATTAAAAGAAATAAATTGGACAGGAAATATAAGGGAGCTTAAAAATATAATTGAAAGATTAATTATACTGTCAGGAACTGAAATTACAAAGAACGATGTTAGTCTCTATTGTAATCATTAGTTTAATAGTGATTTAGTCTTTTCTTTAATCAAAGTTAAGCCTTTAACATCACTTCCTCCAGCCGTAGCAAAAAATGCTTGACCTCCACCGCCACCTTTAATCAACTTGGAGAGATCTTTAATGAACTGACCCGCATTCCAATGCATTTCTTTCACTAAATCTTCCGTAATCATCAAAGATATTAATGGCTTTTCATTCATTTCACTGGTTAATAAGAGCACCGTTTTTTCATGCTTATCTTTTATTTGGAAACTAATTTGTTTCATTTCATCAGCAGTTAAATTAGTATTAAAATACATCAACGTGAAATTTCCCATATCTTCTGCATTTTCTACAATCTTTAATTTCGCTTGTTTTACAACAGCTTTTCTGTTTTCCTCAATTTTTTTATTTAGTTCTGTATTTTTAAGCTGGAGGTTTATGACCGCTTCTAAAATATCATTTGGTTGTTTTAAGATGTCACTAATATTTTTAAGTGTGGTCAGTTTTTCATTTATAAAATGGTCTGCCTCCTCTCCAGTGATAGCTTCAATTCTTCTAATTCCAGATGAAATTGAACCTTCAGAAATAATCCTAAATTGTCCTATTTTAGAAGTTGAATTCACATGAATTCCACCGCAAAGCTCAATAGATTCTCCAAATTGTATGGTCCTAACAGAGTCACCATATTTCTCACCAAAAAGCATCATTGCTCCCTTTTCTTTAGCCAACAGCAATGGAATATTTCTTTCTTCAATAAGTGGGTTACCGTTTCTTATTTCTGCATTCACTAATTTTTCAATCTCATCCAATTCTTCTTTACTTAGTTTGGCATAATGAGAAAAATCAAATCGTAGGTATTGCTTATTTACTAATGATCCCTTTTGTTCTACATGACTTCCTAAAATTTTTCTCAATGCATAATGAAGTAGATGGGTTGCACTATGATTTTTGGCAGAATTCAACCTTGCATTCTCGTCCACTTGAGCAATAAATTCTGCATCTAAATTTTTAGGCAGCTCTTTTGTGAAATGAACTATAACTCCATTCTCTTTTTTTGTATCTATGATGTTTATCTTTTCATTTTCACTCACTAATAATCCAGAATCACCAACTTGCCCTCCACCTTCTGGGTAAAATGGTGTTAGGTTAAAAATGAGTTGAAAATAATCATCCTTTTTAATTTTAACTTTTCTGTATTGGGTGATTTTCACAGCTGCTTTAACGTGATCATAACCAATAAACTCTTGTACATCATCTTCTCTTATCTTAGTCCAATCTCCTACTTCTTTCTGTGCATCAGATTTTGACCTTTCTCTTTGTTCTTCCAGACACTTTTCAAACTCATCTTCATCTATTGAAAAATTATTTTCTGAAGCTATTAATCGAGTTAAATCAATTGGAAATCCAAAACTGTCGTACAACTCAAAACATTGTTTCCCAGAAATCTCTAGGACTTTTTTGAGTCTACACTGAGAAATGATCTCTTCTATACGTTTTACGCCTGAACTTAACGTATTAAAAAAAGAAGATTCCTCTTCATAAATGATTTTAGAAATGAATTCTTTTTGAGCGTCTAATTCTTTATAGTGACCATCAAAGGATAAAACTAATTCATCTAAGAGTTGATTAATAAATGGTGTTTTAAAATTCAAAAATTGATATCCATATCGAATTGCTCTTCGAAGGATTCTTCTTATTACGTAACCAGCTCCAGTGTTAGAGGGTAATTGGCCATCTGCTATAGAAAATGATACTGCTCTTAAATGATCAACCACTACTCTGAAAGCAATTGATATTTTATCCTCTCCACCCAAATATTCCATTTTTGACATCTCTTTTAACTTTCCAATTAAAGGAGCAAATATATCGGTGTCGTAATTGCTATTTTTATTTTGCAGGACTCGACAAAGTCGCTCAAATCCCATACCTGTATCAACATGTTTGTGTTCAAGAGGTTCAAGAATTCCAACCGCAGTTCTGTTGAATTCCATAAAAACTAAATTCCATATTTCTATTACCTGTGGATGATCTTGATTAACTAACTCTAATCCATCCACTTTTGATTTTTCAGCTTCATTTCTTAAATCAATATGAATTTCCGAGGAAGGTCCACATGGACCTTGACTGCCCATCTCCCAGAAATTATCTTTTTTTCCACATTTTATAATTCTATTTTTTGGAACGTGATTTTCCCATATGGTAAAAGAGTCCTTGTCAAAAGAGGTGCCATCTTTCTTATCTCCCTCAAAAACAGTGACATAAAGTAGATTTGGATCAATTTTAAATACATCTGTCAGGAGTTCCCAAGACCAGTTGATAGCTTCCTCTTTAAAGTAATTTCCAAATGACCAATTGCCCAACATCTCAAACATTGTATGATGATACGTATCCACACCCACTTCTTCTAAATCATTATGTTTTCCAGATACCCTGAGGCATTTTTGACTATTAGCAACCCTACTATGTTTTGGGCGTTCAAAGCCTAAAAATATATCCTTGAATTGGTTCATCCCTGCGTTAGTAAACATCAATGAAGGATCATCTTTAAGCACCATTGGAGCTGATGACTCGATATAATGGTCTTTATCTTTAAAAAATTTAGTAAAGGCTTTTCTTATTTCTGTAGACTTCATCAAGTGAGGTTTGATCTAATTAAATTTTATCAAATTTTAATTTGGCGATATTGATTATATTTAAAACGATGCAAATTAATCTAATTTATTTGAGATTCAATCTGAACAAGGCTAAAATTGCACATCTATTCATTCTTTTGATAGGCACACCTATTTTAGCTATTTCTCAAAAAATTGAACTTATTAATCCCACATTCCTTGGAAATGAACAAAGGAACTATTACGGCAACAAAGCGCCAGATACACTAAATGTAATTTGGAAACATTATTTAGGTGAAGGAAAGACTACCATTTCAAAAAATATAGAAGATCAAATTTGGGCCGGTGCGGGATGGACTGGACAACCTTTATTATACAAAGAAAATGATAGTTTATATCTAATTCAAGGATCACTAGATCATCATTTAAAAAAAATTAATGCTTCAAATGGAAATTTAATTTGGCAATATCGTTTCGATGACGTAGTTAAGGGAACAGGCACTATTTGGCATAATGAAAAAGCACGAAACAAATTGCATAAACTTATTGTTTTTCAAGGCAGTAAATTGGGATATGGTAAAAACATAAATACAAAACACATTCCGAGTTTTAGAGCGATTTCATTAGTTGATGGGACAGAACTTTGGCGGTTGGATGTGAAGAGGACCAAGAGCTATAGTAGAGATGTTGATGGTTCTCCATTAATCATAGATGATACGCTATACATTGGACTTGAAAATGGATTATTAGCCGCCATGGATCCTAATCCAAGTCATGTTCAGTTGGTTGATAGCATGTTTCAACCCCCCATTATTCATGAACACAAACTATTTACAAATCAAGATATAGTTGATCATAAAAATAATTTAGTAACAGAATCGTCTCCTTCCAAACTCGGAAACCATTTGTTTATAGCAAGTGGATCCGGACATATTTATGGATATAACTTTTTAAAAGACACCATTGATTGGGATTTTCATATAGGTTCAGATATAGATGGCAGTACCATAATTACACATGATAGTTGTATAATTTCAACCATCGAAAAACAATATATTTTAGGAAAAGGAGGTGCATTTAAATTTAATCCTAAAAAAAGAGGAAAAGAAAGTGTAGAATGGTTCTTCCCCGTAGAAAATAACGATAAAGGAAGTTGGGAGGGTGGTATAGTTGGAAGTGCAGCCGTTAGTGATTATTACAATACAGCATCCAAATTAGCTGCATTTGTTAGTGTAAAAGGAAATTTATATTTGATTAATCATGAAATAATTGATGATGAAATCACCAATCTAGGACCAAACGAAAAACATCGTTATCGTTCTCCACTACTTCTAGATAAAAAATATATCGGTCCCTCCATAAGCACCCCACTTCTTATCCATGATAAGCTGATAGTTGCTGGCTATGACGGACTGAAGTTATTTAAAATTTTATCAGACCAAACGTTGAAATTATTAGCCTCTTACAATACGGAATTTGAAGCTACTCCATTTGTATATGATGAAAAAATTTATGTTGCATCAAGAGATGGGTACTTATATTGTTTTGGTAATTAAGACTAAGATGTGGATTTATGCTAAAAATACGACTTATCTAATTCATTAAATTTTGATACTTTTGACCTAAGTATAAGTTTTGAAAAATATTAATTACAAATACAATCCCGAAACACTTGAATACGAAGAAGTAAAGTTAACCCTGTGGGATAGAACCAAGAAATTATCCTACTATCTTGTAGCATCAGTTGTATTTTCTTTCTTAATTCTAACTGTTGCTTTCTATAATATTAGAAATTACATTCAAAAAGAGGCGGCCAAGGAAAATCAAAGCTTGAGACAAGAAATTTCTTCATTTAATAAGGATTTAAATTTAATTCTCGAAGTTCTAGGTGACATTCAACTAAGAGATGACAACATTTATCGTGCTATTTTTGAAACTGATCCATATCCAGACCACAAAAGACAATTGGGTACAGGTGGAAATTCCATGAAATACAAAAAGTATGAAAATATGGAGTATGGAGATCTTGTCATTGAGATATCTAAAAAAATTGAGCTTATCGAAAAAAAGCTTGCCTCTCAATCAAAGTCATTTGATGAAGTATTTGATTTGACTAAAGAAAAGCAAAAGATGATTAAATCCATTCCAAGTATTCAGCCCGTTTCAAATCGGGATTTAACAAGAATTGCGTCTGGATTTGGATTGCGAATGCATCCCATTTATAAAATTATCAAAATGCACAAAGGCATGGATTTTACAGCCCCTATTGGGACAGAAATTTATGCCACCGGAGATGGAGTTGTAGAAAAAGTTGGTTGGGTTGGAGGATATGGAAAAACCATAATGATTAATCATGGGTTTGGTTATAAAACCAGGTATGCTCATTGTAGCAAGTATAATTGTAGGAAAGGTCAGAAGGTAAAAAGAGGAGACTTGATTGGCTTTGTGGGGAATACGGGGCAATCATCTGGACCACATCTTCATTATGAAGTATTTAAAAATAATAGACAAATTAATCCAGTCAATTTTTTCTTTAACGACTTAAGTCCTGAAGAATATGACAAAGTAATTGAAATTTCTTCTCGACCTAATCAATCCCTGTAATGGAACAAGTAAAATTAGATTTAGATGATTTAACAAAAGTTTACTACAGTATTGGTGAAGTAGCTGATATGTTCAATGTTAATGCATCTCTTATTCGTTTCTGGGAAAAAGAATTTGATATCATAAAACCAAAAAAAAACAAAAAAGGTAATCGCCTATTTACCAAAGAAGATGTCAACAATTATCAAAAAATTTATTTTTTAGTTAAAGAGAGAGGTTATACCTTGAAGGGAGCTAAAGAAAAATTGAAGGGAAATCCAGAAGATCTAGAAAATCAAAAACAAATTGTCAGCAAGTTACACAAGGTTAGGTCTTTTTTACTAAACCTGAAAGATCAACTATAAAATTTCTTAAAACAGTATCTTCAAGCTAAATTTGTACTTAATTTGTCAAAAAAATAAATCATGGAAGAAATTAGACCATTTGAATCCACAACCACAATACATAAAACACTTGCTAAAAATTACGTAGCTAACGTGTTTTCTTTGATGTTTACCGCCCTTATAATTTCAGGTTTAGCTGCAGTTTGGTTTGCTACTGATGAAATGAAAACTTGGATTATCTCTCCCATTACAGGAAGTTTTACCACATTTGGATGGATTACCATGTTTTCCCCTTTAGCATTGGTTTTTATGATGGGAATGGGATTACAAAAATTTAATGTAAAAACCTTATTGGCTATTTTTCTGACTTACTCTACACTAACAGGGATAAGTTTAAGTACTATTTTCTCCCTATACTCCACATCTTCAATAGCTACCACATTTTTTATTAGCTCAGTCACATTTGGAATTATGGCTGTCGCAGGATATACCACGAAAACAGATTTAACTAAAATGGGTAGTTTATTGTTTATGGGACTTATAGGCATTGTCATTGCCTCTCTAGTAAATATTTTTTTAGGCAATGGAATGCTGGATATAGTCATATCTATTATTGGTGTATTGGTTTTTACAGGACTAACAGCATATGATGTTCAAAAAATAAAAGAAATTGGGATGGTTACCGATCAAAAAAGTGAGATGGGTCAAAAATTGATGATCATGGGTGCTTTAACTCTTTATTTAGATTTCATCAATTTATTTTTAATGTTACTACGTCTTTTTGGCAATAGAGATTAATATAAGATTATGAAAGCATATGTTTTTCCCGGTCAAGGAGCTCAATTTTCTGGGATGGGAATGGATTTATTCGAATCCTCCAACGAAGCAAAAGCAAAATTCGAAAGTGCTAATGATATCCTTGGCTTTAACATTTCTGAAATCATGTTTAATGGGACTGATGAAGATTTAAAACAGACTAAAGTTACTCAACCTGCGATTTTTCTTCACTCTGTAATCCTAGCTTCCTGTTTGGGAGAGCATTTTAAACCTGACATGGTAGCTGGGCATTCCCTAGGAGAAATATCAGCACTGGTAGCAAGTAAATGCCTCAACTTTGAAGACGGTTTGAAACTAGTTCATTCAAGAGCGAAAGCCATGCAAAAAGCATGCGAAGCTAATCCGTCTACCATGGCAGCAATTCTTGGACTAGATGATCAGTTGGTTGAAGAAGTATGTAAAAATGTTGAAGGAATAGTAGTTGCAGCAAACTATAATTGCCCTGGACAACTGGTTATTTCTGGTGAAAACCAAGCCATTGAAAAAGCATGTGAAAAGCTAAGTGAGGCGGGTGCAAGAAGAGCATTGAAATTACCTGTAGGAGGAGCCTTCCATTCTCCCTTAATGGAGCCTGCGAAAATGGAGCTTAAAGATGCTATTGACCATACTAATTTTAACACTCCAATTTGCCCTATTTATCAAAATGTGGATGCAAAAGCTGTTACTGACCCTCTGCAAATCAAAGAAAATCTCATAGCACAATTAACTGCACCTGTGAGGTGGACTCAAATCATGCAAAACATGATTTCTGATGCAGGTGAAATTGAAGTTATTGAAGTAGGGCCTGGAAAAGTTCTTCAAGGATTATTTAAAAAAGTAGATCGTACCATACAGACTAGTAGCGCAAGCGTTTAAACTCACAAACTATTATTTAAAACCTGTTTTTGGTGAACTAGTTGATGAAAGATGGGCAACTTAGAAGCGTAACCTATCATTTCTAGATGTTGTTCATGATGACAATCGCTGCCTATAAAATCAATTATATTATCCTTAATTAATTGATTTGCAATCCTTTTTACTTCAGGTCCATAAGCACCTGTGACAGATCCAATATTGAGTTGCAGTTTAACTCCCCTATTTATCATTTCTTCATACTTATCTGTGTCAAGATGCCAATACGGATATCGTTCCACATGGGCTAACACGGGGGTATATCCTTGATCTCTCATCAACCAAATTGTATCACTAAGATTAGGTGGTTCTTCAAAAAATGATAATTCAAACAATACATAATTTTGTGGCCCAAAGGATAGAATATTTTTATCTTTCAATAATGAAACAAAATTGGGCTCTAAGTTGTACTCTGCCGCTGCATGAATTTCTATAGGTAAGTTTTGAGTATCAATTTCTTTTCTTACTAGATCTAAACCCTTGTTTATTATTTCGGGGGTATTGCGATAATAATCACTCATAATGTGTGGAGTGGTGACAACTTTTTGATATCCTAAATCAATAAACTTTTTAAGAAGCAAAATGGTGGTTTCCAAATCCGGAGAACCATCGTCAATACCAGGGATAAGATGGGAATGTAAATCTGTTTTTAGATGACTCAGATCTACTGGATCAATTAAAGAATCTTTTTTAGCGAATAACCTACCAAAAATACTCAATGTGAATTAATTATAGTGTTTATCATAATAACGCTGATAAGCACCGCTAGTTACATCATTTAACCACTTTTCGTTTGATAAATACCATTTAACCGTATTTCTTAAACCTTGTTCAAAGGTGACAGAAGGTTTCCATCCTAATTTATCATTGATTTTGGTAGCATCAATAGCATACCTCATGTCATGGCCTGCTCTATCCTTCACATAAGTTATTAATTTCCTTGATTCACCTTTTGACCTATTTAACTCTTCATCCATGATATCACATAATAAATGAACTAAGTCAATATTCTTCCATTCATTATGACCACCTATATTGTAGGTTTCACCTAATTCTCCATTATGATAAATAAGATCTATTGCAATCGCATGATCTTCAACCCATAGCCAATCTCTCACATTTTCACCTTTTCCATATATGGGTAATGATTTTTGATGTTTTATGTTATTAATCATTAGAGGGATCAATTTTTCAGGAAACTGAAATGATCCGTAATTATTACTACAATTTGAGATTTTTATCGGAAGTTGAAATGTATGTCCATAGGCTCTAACAATATGATCTGAGCTAGCTTTAGATGCTGAATAAGGACTCCTTGGATCATAAGGTGTTTCTTCCGTAAATAATCCGTCCTCTCCCAAAGAGCCATACACCTCATCAGTAGAAATATGATAAAAACATTTCCCATCAAATACTTTCCAAGATGATTTACAAGCATTAAGTAAATTCAACGTACCTACCACATTCGTTAAAATGAATTCATCTGGGTTAGTTATGGATCGATCAACATGAGATTCTGCAGCTAAATGAATAACGCCATCTATTGAATGAAGATTAAAAAGTTCGTCAATAGCTAATTTATCGGTAATATCTACTTGAAAAAACTTGTAATTTGATTGATTTTCAATATCATGAAGATTATTTAGATTACCAGCATATGTTAACTTATCTACATTTAAAACAAGATAATCTGGATAATTTTGAACCAACCTCCTTACCACATGTGAGCCAATAAATCCTGCTCCTCCTGTGACTAATATGGTTTTTGAGAATTCCATTTATAAGGTCCAGTAACTTAAGTTCTTGATTTTGCTTCTGTAAATTCCCTTAACATCAACCAGCAATCCATGTTCTGATAATTGTTTTTTAAAGTCATTTTCGGTAAGAGATATATATTCTTGGTGATTTACAGCCACTACAATGGCATGGTACTGGCCCGAACTTTCAGGAACTAATTCAAATCCATACTCTTCTTTTAGTTCTTCTGAATCTGCATGAGGATCAATAACCTCTACATGACAAGAAAATGATTTTAACTCATTTATGACGTCCACTACTTTAGAGTTTCTTATATCCGAAACGTCTTCTTTAAAAGTAGCACCCATAACCAATACTCTAGCTTCTTTCATTGGTGTACCAGATGCAATTACCTTTTTTGCCACTGTTCTCCCAACGTAAGCTCCCATAGCATCATTCATGGCTCTTCCAGAATTGATGATCTGAGCATGGAACCCTAACTCTTTTGCCTTATGAGTCAAATAATAAGGATCCACACCAATACAATGACCACCCACTAAACCAGGACTAAATTTTAAAAAATTCCATTTAGTTCCTGCAGCTTCTAGTACTTCATACGTATTGATATTCATCTTGTTAAAAATCATGGAAAGCTCGTTTATAAGTGCAATGTTCACATCACGCTGCGTATTTTCGATGATTTTTGCTGCCTCAGCTACTTTGATAGAAGAGGCCCTGTGTACTCCTGCACTTACAACTAGTTCATAGACCTTAGCAATTTCTTCGGCAGATTCAACGTCACATCCTGAAGACACTTTAACGATATTTGATAAGGTATTTACTTTATCACCAGGATTTATACGCTCAGGAGAATAACCCACTTTAAAATCTGATTTAAATGTTAATCCACTCTCACTTTCTAATACAGGAATACAATCTTCTTCCGTACAACCTGGATATACTGTAGACTCATATACCACAAAGTCTCCCTTTTTTAATACTTTACCTACGGTTTCACTTGCAGAAATTAGCGGTTTTATGTTTGGCTCTTTACTACTATCAATTGGGGTTGGAACAGCTACAATAAAAAATTTGACTGCTTTTAAATCTTCTATTTTACTAGTGAATGAAATATCACATCCTTCAAAATCAGATGATTCTAATTCATTACTGGGGTCAACTTGATTTTGCATCATAGCTACCCTATCAGGATTAATATCAAAACCTACTACCTTAATTTTCTTTGCAAATTCTAACGCAATAGGTAAACCAACATAACCTAAACCGATAACAGCTAATGATTCTTCTTTCTTGACTAATTTTTGATATATTTTCATTTTTGTAAATCTCTCTTTTTATATATTCTCTCAATTATTTCAACCACTTTTAAGCCTTCTAATGCATTGGTAGTGGCTACCGTTTTACCACGGAGTGTATCCACCACATTTTCAATAATGTAATGATGATTGGCTGCACTCCCTTTGTAAGGACCATAATCATTAGGTGGATTAGATGGTGCTAATTTGGGCATTTGGTAATCTTTGATGTTACAATACTCAATTTCGTTCATATATTGACCACCCACTTTGACACTTCCGTTGCTACCCACAATGGTCATGCTGCTTTCTAAGTTAGAGCCCCAAACTGCCGTTGAATAATTCAAACAACCCATTCCCCCCTCTTTAAAATCAAAAGATATAAATCCTGAGTCTTCAAAATCAGTGCTATCTTGGTGAGTAAAATCATTAAATTTTCCTTGGATATTATCTATATCACCGAATAACCAATACATGATGTCAATAAAGTGCGAGAACTGGGTGAATAGTGTCCCTCCGTCTAATTCACTTGTCCCTTTCCATCCTCCTTTTTTGTAGTATCGATCATCTCTGTTCCAGTAACAATTTACTTGCACCATAAAGATATCACCAATAATTTTTTGATCTACCATTTCTTTTAACCAAACGCTTGGAGGTGAATATCTATTTTGCATC
>JAYYEV010000076.1:0-17379 GCA_036159515.1 Bacteroidota bacterium
AGTGGGTTAAGATCACCTGTTTTAAAACAAAATGCATTTTCAGTGGTAACCTTCAATGACGATAAGGTAAAAACCTATTTTAATGATTGATATCCTTATCACAATAATTACATTCTCATTTATGCTAATGCTTTTCAAATATTTTGGAAAGTATCAAGTCAATAACCTACAGGCTATTATTATTAATTACTTTACAGCTGGTAGCCTTGCAGTAGTAATCACCAATACAAATGGTCTTCCCATCAATTTTCAACATATCGTTTTATCTAATTATATAGTACCATCGCTTATTATTGGACTGCTTTTTATCATCACTTTCAACTTGTTAGCCTATGGTACACAAAAAATAGGTATAGCCATTTCAACAGTGGCCAATAAAATGTCCATGATTATTCCAGTAATTATCGGTATATATCTTTTTAAAGAGGCTATAGGCGTTTTTAAACTTATTGGAATTTTTCTTGCTATTTCAGCCATTTACATGACTTCTACAAAATCAGGTAAATTATCATTTGATAAAAAATTTATGCCTATCATTTTACTTATTTTTTTGGGACAAGGAATAGCTGACGGTACGTTAAGTTGGACCCAAAAATTTACGCTATCAACGGAAAATACATCTTTGTTTTTTGCTTCTACATTTTTTTCTGCTGGAACTTTTGGATGCCTATTCCTTGTGTATGATCTAATGGTAAAAAAAATCCAATTTCAAGCTAAAAATATTCTATGGGGAATTGCATTAGGCGTACCTAATTATCTCACACTACACTTTTTTATTAGGTCACTTCAATCACCCATTTTAGAAAGTTCTCAAGTTTTTCCAGTTGTTAATATGGGCATAATTATACTTTCTGCTATAAGTGGAATAATTTTATTCAAAGAGAAGTTGACCCCGCTTAATTGGACTGGAATAGCAATTGCGATAATAGCTATCTCGTTTATCAGCTTTTTCTAAGCTAGTGTATCGTCAATGTCAGCAACTAACTTATAGAGCTTTTTAGCTGTGTCATCATTGATATTTACCAGCGGAAGTCTCATGTAATCTTCTCCAATATTAATCAGCTTTAATACATATTTAATTCCACCTGGATTTCCATCTGCAAAAAGCTGTTGAATGATTGGGAACAGTTCATAATGAAATGATCTAGCTTTCTCTAAATCACCCCTTAGGGCATGATAAACCATGGATGAAAATCGTTTTGGAAAAGCGTTAGCCACAACTGAAATTACCCCATCGCCTCCACAAGCAATATGTGGAAGTGTGAGTGCATCATCACCCGATATAACTAGGAAATCACTTGGCTTTCCAGAGATGACTTCCATAATTTGCTCTAGGTTTCCAGAAGCCTCTTTTACCCCTATAATATTGGATAAGGAATGAGCTAATTCTAGTGTAGTCTCTGAAGTCATATTACTGGCTGTTCTGCCTGGCACATTGTATAATATAATAGGCTTATCTGTAGCATCAGCAATTTCTTTGTAATGTGCGATTATTCCTTTCTGAGGAGGCTTATTATAATATGGACTAACAGAGAGATAAGCATCAATTGCGGTACTATTAAATTTACTCAATTGACTAACCACACTTGAGGTATGATTACCACCAACACCTAATACGATTGGAAGTCGACTCTTGTTAATATCAATAACGTAATCTAAAACAGCTTGTTTTTCATTATCATTAAGTGTTACTGATTCGCCTGTTGTACCTTGAACAACTAAGTAATTTACCCCGTTCTCTATTTGAAATTCAACAAGCTTTTGTAATGCATTATAATCTACCCCTCCTTCTTTTCTAAAAGGGGTCACCAATGCTACTCCAGTTCCTTTGAATTTATCCATATTAATTTGATTTTAAACTATTGTATTTTTTTACCCGTTGGGGATCTAACTGTGATAGTAAGTTAAACATTTTAAGTTTCAGCCCTTGCTCAGAAGGTTGATATATTTTGATGAGTTCTTCTGACTTGGCATTGAAAAAAAGTTGCATATTAAATGAGGATGGTCTACTTCGGTGAATTTCCATCAAATCATTGACTGAAGAAGCTATTTTTTGCAAACACTCATCTCTATTTAAATGACATTTATCCAAACCCTGAATATGGTAATTATAATATGACTTTCTTAAAGGAGCAAATTGGGGTTGAAGTAAATTCTGAATTAACCAAAATCGATTATTATCGCTATCTCCTGCTTTCCATCCAGGTTCACCTCCATTTTGACAAATACTAACTATCTGATCGGCCTTATTAAAATATGGTGTTCCCCCTTCCAAAGAAAAGGAATCATAATCATAACCTAGAACTACATATATATAAAAGGCAAAAACATCTGCTAAATTATTTACGTGTTGACCCTCATAATATAAAATGGGTGAATTTCTTTCATAAGTGAAAATTACATCCTCGTCTAGAAAACTAAAAAGATTAGTGTTATAGTCCGAATTATAGACTGGCCTTTGTGAACTTACTTGTAGGGTAGCTGTAAAATTATTCCCCTCTCTTTTATCAATTTTCAACAGAAATGAGACATCAATCTGCTCCCCTTTTTCAAATTTATCATTGGTCCAGGTGTATCCATAATTCACATACTCGATAATCGCATTTTTAAGAGAAGCTATTATTTCATTATTTGCTGGGTTACTTTGAAGCGCAGGAGCAATTACACTGACATTGCAATTAAAAGCCTGTGATATTAAGTGAGATGGAGTAAATAAAAAAAGAACGATATAAAACAGTTTTTTCAACATCCTTCAATAAAATTTAAAATATCTACAGCTACTTCTTTTTTGGTTTTAAGTTGATATGTTCTTTCTTCTTCTGCTGTAATTATAGTAACTTTATTTGTGTCATAACCAAATCCGGCTCCTGCATCATTCAAAGAGTTTAATACAATTGCATTTAGATTTTTATGCACTAATTTTTGTTTTGCATTTTCTTTTTCATTGTGGGTCTCCAACGCAAAACCAACCACATATTGCTGTTTTTTATTTTTAACAATTTCTTTAAGGATATCATCCGTTTTTACTAATTCTAAACTCAGCTCAGATTCTTTCTTCTTTATTTTAGCATTAGAAATAACTTTGGGTTTGTAGTCTGCTACTGCAGCCGCCATTATTAACACATCTGTATCATCAAAATAATGAAGAATTGTATTTTTCATTTCTTCCGCACTGACTACATCTTTTCTAGAAACTTGATCTGGAGTGTTTAATTGGACTGGACCAGTTACCAAAGTTACTGAAGCTCCTCTTGATGCTGCTTCTTCCGCTATTGCAAATCCCATTTTACCTGAAGAATGATTCCCAATAAAACGTACAGGATCTATATATTCGTATGTTGGACCAGCTGAAACTAGAATTTTTTTACCTCTAAGAGTTGCTTTAGATAATAAATATTCATTTAAAAAAACTACAATGTCTTCCGGTTCTTTCATCCTCCCCTTTCCTTCTAGACCACTAGCTAATTCACCTTCTTCAGGGTCAATTATATGTACTCCTCTTTGAAAAAGTATCTTGAGATTTTCTTGGGTTGATTCGTTTTTAAACATATCTAAGTCCATTGCCGGAGCCACAAAAACAGGAGCGCTACAGGATAAAAACGTAGCTAAGAAAAAACTATCTGCCTTACCCGTAACAAGGTTAGAAATAGTATGGGCGGTTGCCGGGGCAATTAACATCATATCAGCCCACTCCCCTAAAGCCACATGATTGTTCCATTCACCGGTTTCTTCATTTTTAATAAAGTCTTTGGTAACAGGATTTTTAGATAATGTAGATAATGTTATCGGGGTTACAAACTGCAAAGATGACTCCGTAAGTATGACTTTAACGTTGGAGCCCTTCTTTATAAGCTCTCGTACTAAATAGGTAGATTTATAGGCTGCAATACTTCCAGTTACAGCAAGAAGTACGTTTTTGCCTTTAAGCATATTAGTAATTAATTATCAGCTTCTTCTTCCTCTCCTTCTTCGGTTGCTCTCCAGTAGATTTTCTCCTGCTCTAATTCTTGCATAGCTATAGCACCGGACTTTGGTAACCTTTCATAATATCTAGATACTTCAATTTGTTCCCTGTTTTCAAAAATTTCTTCAAGGTTATCAGTAGAAGTAGCAAACTCATCTAGCTTTTGATCTAACTCTTCTTTCATTTCTACATTAATTTGGTTAGATCTTTTAGATAACAAAACAATAGTTTCGTAGATGTTTCCAACAGAGTTTTCCATATCCTTAAGATTTCTTGTAATTGTTGTTCTTTCTGCAGTACTATCTTTATATGCCATTAGATTCTGATTTTAATTTTTCTAACTCTTTTAAACTTGACGAGTAATAATTTTCAGCTTCCCTGAAATAGTTACTGTTTCTAAAAGAGTCCACAAAATTATGATAAGATTTGATAGTTTCCTCAAATCTTTCTACTTTTTTTGTAATTACACTGTTTTCAGCGTACAAATAGTTAGATTTTAATGCTAAAAACATAATATCTTCTTTAAAACGTGTGTCCGGAAATTCAGAAAGTGCTGATTTAAAAGCAATTACAGCCGATCTATATTTTTCCATTTTAAAATATAACTTCGCTTTTTCAAAACTTTTTTTCTCCAACCTTGATCTCAAATCTTTTACTAAAGTGTTGCAACTATCTACCCATGGGCTATTTGGGTATTTGCTCATGAAAAGTTGAAATTCATCAATAGCATTGTAACTATCAGATTGATCCAAATAATAATCAGGTGAATTTCGCATCATACATATAGCTGCATTAAAAGCACACTCTTCTGCTTTTGAGCTCTGAGGGAAATTTTTTACGAATCGTTTAAAGTAATATCCTGCTAAATAATAATCCCCCATACAATACTGGGTTTTTGCATAATAATAATACACTTCTTCTCCTTTATTTGTCATTCTGAAGTAGGACATTAATTCATCCAAAAGTGGGAGGGTACGATAACACTGATTTTTTTCATAATACTCTATTGCCTTCTCAAATTTTAAATCATAATCAGAACCTTTCAGTATTTTATTATATTCTGAACAGGACGTGAACCATACAAGAGAAACTAATAAAATCAAAAGGTATTTACAATGAGATTTCAATGGCTTATTATTTGAAATGACAAATATAAACTTATAAATACCTTGAACAAATCCAATGTGTTTAAAGAATGTGAATAGCTATGTTAATTAATTGTAAAACAAAACTTTGTTATGCACACAAAGAATTATACTTTTACCCCCGTAATTAAACACTATTATGAGAGATATTTTTGATAAAATTAAGCATAACAGAGGTCCATTAGGTCAACACGCTAAAGAATCACATGGTTATTTTACATTTCCTAAACTCGAGGGGGAAATTGCACCCATCATGAAATTTAGAGGAAAAGATGTACTTACTTGGAGTATCAATAATTATCTGGGGTTATCAAATTTACCTGAAGTAAGAAAAGTGGATGCTGATGCTTCTAGAGATTGGGGACTTGGCTATCCCATGGGGGCAAGAATGATGTCAGGACAAACAAAAGAACACGAGCAATTAGAAAGAGAACTGGCAAAATTCATGGATAAAGAAGCGGGATATCTTCTAAACTTCGGGTACCAAGGTTGTATGTCTTCTATTGAAGCTTTAGTTGGCAGAAATGATGTGATTGTTTATGACAGTGAATCTCATGCCTGCATGATAGATGGAGTACGATTACACCAAGGAAAAAGAAAAGTATTTTTGCACAATGACATGGAAAGTTTTGACAAGCAGATGGCTATAGCCACGAAACTTGTAGAACAATCTGGGGGAGGTATTTTAGTGGTAACAGAAGGTGTTTTTGGGATGAGCGGTGACCAGGGTAAACTAAAAGAAATTGTAGAATTTAGAAAATCAGGTAAGTATGATTTTAGGTTATTTGTTGATGACGCACATGGGTTTGGTACGCTTGGAGAAAAGGGTCAAGGTGCTGGAGAATTTCAAGGAGTTCAAGATGAAATTGATGTATTGTTTGGAACCTTTGCAAAATCAATGGCTAGTGTAGGTGCTTTTGTCTGTAGCACTGAAGATGTTATCAATTATTTAGCGTATAATATGAGATCACAAATTTTTGCCAAATCTCTGCCAATGCCTTTAGTTATTGGTGCTTTGAAAAGATTAGAATTATTAAAAGCCAAAGAGCAAAGAGAAAAATTATGGAATATCACAAATGCTTTACAGGGTGGACTCAAAGATGCTGGATTTAATCTTGGAAACAGCAACACCTGTGTGACGCCAGTCATGTTAAGTGGAACGTTGGGAGAAGCCACAAATTTAACTTTTGATCTGAGAGAAAATCACAACCTTTTCTGTTCTATTGTAGTATATCCAGTTGTTCCAAAAGGTATGATTTTACTTAGATTGATACCTACAGCTGCTCATAGCTTAGAAAATGTAGAGTACACCATTGATGTTTTCAAAAAAATAAAAGGTAAACTAGATGCAGGAGAATATCACTCAGAACAAGTTCTTGACACCAATGCTTAAATGATATACATGTATTGAATTTAATTTTCAATCATATACAGATTCTCATTATATTTTCGATTACTGTGATATCAGCCTCGGTGGCTGGATTATTTGCCTTATTTTCTCCAGAAATGTCCTTTTGGATTGCCAAAAATTGCTGGGCAAGATTAATTTGTTTGATTTCTAGATGTCAAGTTGAGGCCGAAGGAATGGATGAATTAAAGAAATTAAACAAACCTGCTATTTTTTGCTCAAATCATTTATCGAGCTTTGATATTATTGCTATGTATATGAGCTTAGATAGACCCATTTTTTTTATTGCCAAGAAAGAAATAAAGCAAATTCCATTTTTGGGCTGGTACATGACCATTGCGGGTATGATTTTTTTAGATCGATCTAATCACGAGAATGCAATGAAAAGTATGAGAAGCGCAGGTAATGAAATAAAAAGAGGAAAAAATATCATTTCATTTCCTGAAGGAACAAGATCAAAAACAAATCAAATTGGTCTATTTAAAAGAGGAAGTTTCATTATAGCAAAGGAGGGGGAAATACCTATTGTTCCTGTGGCCATAAAAGGTAGTAATGAAATAAACCCAAGTGGAACATTAACACTTAGAAAGGGGATTATTAAGACTAAAATCGGAAAACCCATTTATAATAAAGATCAAGAAACAGCAGAGTCTTTTGCAAAAAGAACCAGACAAGAAGTAGAATTCATGGTAAATAGCCTATAATTTATCCAGTTTTAAATCAACTTCGTCCTTAATTTTTAGTGGTTCAGATAAAAATGTCATGATTTTTTTAGTTATCAGTGTAAATTTAGATTATATGAGTGTTTTCGAGAAAATTGCATTTTTAGAAAGTTTTTTCAAAGTATTTAAGATTGATCAGCCTGTACAATTGCATTCTGAAATCGAAATGGACTACTTAATTAAACGAATTAATGATCAAATAAAAGTATGGGATGATCTGGATGCAACCCATCAAATTGATGTGATGCCTGTTTTTTATAACTAAGTTTAATCAAATAATTCGTCATCTCTAATGAGCATCAAAATAGCTGATTGTGGGATGATGATATATTTTTCCATGTTGTATTGAATTTCATAACCGCTTTTTTGGAGATAAACAGCTAGATCCCCCTCCTCAGGTTGAAGTGGTATAAACTTAAGTTGTTCGGCTTTTTTCATCCAAGGTTCGTCCACCTCCATCATATTAGGTATGGGATAACCAGGTCCAACTTTAACCACATATCCGCTGTGAACTTTTTCATTCACCTCTACACCCGGCGGTAAGTATAATCCTGATTTTGTTTTTTTTGGTGGGTTTTTGGGCTTCACGAGTACCCTATCGCCCACTAAAATAAACTTACTTAAATCATCCCCTTCAAGATCCAAAGACATTGGTAATTGATTTATTAAAAATTAATAATTCTGAAAAATAGAATGATTTTTTAAATTTACGTTACTATGATTAGTAAAAGAATTCTATTCTTCATACTATTTTCGATTTCATTACTGAGTTTTAATGCTCAATGCTCGATTGATTACAGCTATACTCAACCTGGAATTTATCCCAATCCTTTTCCCGTGGCTTATGCTGGGCAAGCGTACAACCAAGATGTAACTTTTGTAATGCCACTTGACACGATGGGTGCAACTATTCAAAATTTTGAAATTATTAGCGTTGGACTACCTGTCGGCCTATCATGGGTTTGCGATAATGCAGCTAATGGATGTAACTATAACCCTCAAAGTAATCAATATGGGTGTATACATGTGTATGGGACACCATTGGTAGCAGGACAGTATGATGTAGAAGTAAGCGTATTAGTAGATGTTACATCAGCTGGTCAGACTATAGATAATATTCCTGTAGTTTTTGACATGGATTTCACTGTTGATATTGCAGCAATTGGAAATTCCGGATTTTCATCATCTCCATATATGGGATGCTTTCCACTACAAGTACATTTCACAAACAATAATCCAGGGTTATTAGTCTACAACTGGGATTTTGGAAACGGTCAGACCAGCACTCTAGAAAATCCACCAGCGCAAACTTACAACCAGCCTGGGGATTATGTGGTAAATTATACTGCTTATGCTAATACGGATACCGTGGATGTGTACACGCTTACTGAAGTAACTATTCATAGTATAACTGGAGGATGGGGTCCTGAGTACATTCCCTTTTTGTATACAAATAATAAGCCTGACCCCTATTTTATTGTAAAAGAAAATGGTAATTTAATATACCAATCAAGTTTTATCCTTAATGACAACGGACCTAACACATGGCAAGTCAATATTAATTTAGACCCCGACAGTAATTACACGCTTGAAGTTTGGGATGCGGACCAAACAGCTGCATCATCAAATCAATATGAACTTTTATTTGGGTCCGATGATTATATAGGAACTCATAATATGAACTTTGTAAGTTGTTCTCAATGTTCAGCGGGCGGAGATGCCACAATTAGCACCTTAATTGGCTACCAACAAGTATTACCTGTTCCTACCAATCAAAGTGTGGATACAGTACGCGTTGGATCTACACCTGGTCAACCTAACATTGTATATGATTCTTCAAATTATGTGGTATATACAGATTCTTCTAGTTATATTTTACAATGGTACTTAGATTCATTCGCTCAGCCAGGACAGGTAAACCCAGAAGATTCTATATTGACATCAGGAAATTATCACGTTATAGCTTACAATTCTTATGGCTGCAGTTCGTCATCAGATACCATTTATATTACTTATTGCGATCCCACAGTGAGTTTTGATTTAGGTCTTGATGGGGCTTTCAATCTTTACATCACCAACCTTACTGCAGGATATAGTATTGAATGGTTTGTAAATGGGCAATTGGATAATACAGTTACAGGAAATCTTTACACCCCCACCATCAATGGAGATTACCAAGCTAGATTAACAAGTATTTATGGATGTAAATATTTTACAACTATTTATGGTTACAATAGTGTAAATGTTTTCACAAAAACTGAGGATTATTTGATTTATCCAAATCCTGCTCAAGAGGAAATTACTTTATTTTGGCCTGGTCCTAAAAATTACTCCATAATTCAAATTTTAGATTTAAATGGGCAATTAGTAAAAAGCGAAAAAGCAACTAGCTCTCCGCAAAAAATTAGCACTAATCATCTAAAAAATGGAATTTACTTTATTTACCTAAGCAACACAAATGGTAACTCTAAGGTTTCAAAATTAACGATTCAACATTGAGAAATATTTATTTATAACAATAGAGTTCATTCCGGTTATGATTTTCAGAAAATGATATTTCAAATAAGAATAATATCACATCTGATTTCTACTTCCCTTTCTGGTTAATAACAACTATATGATGCATATACCTGTCACAATAATGATTTAAAGTTTTCTATTGACGTATTACTTTAAAAATCATCCAATTATCATCTATTCAAAGCATCAAAATTTATCTAGATATTTTAAGATTATCGTACACTAAATCAATTATTTTGCTAGTTTTAAATTTAAGGTCAAGACATTGAATAGTTTAAAAAAAATTTTAAAGTTTAAGCGCGAATTAAAAGATGATCTCATCTCCCTATATTATGCAGGGAAATTTAGTGACCACTTCACGGATTTAATGATTCAACTCACTCAACACGAAGAACATGAGGAAATAAAAAATAACCTATCCTACCTTATGGTTGAGGTTTTTCAAAACATTGTACGATACAAAAGAGAGGATAAGCAGAAATATGAAATTTTCAGTTTAAGAAGTATAGATGATCACCTGCATATATTTTCTTCAAACGTGGTTGACTTAAGTAGTTATATTCTACTAAAAGATAAATTAAAAGACATAAACGAAAAAAGTCCTGACGATTTAAAAAAGCTTTATTTAGAAATATTAAAAGCAGGTGTTTTTGGAAAAAAAGGAGGTGCAGGATTAGGACTTCTTCAAATGGCTAGACGATCTTCTAATCCAATTCAATATAATTTTTCACCTGTTGATGAGAAATCTAAATTATTTCAGTACCAGCTTGATTTTTCAATTCATAAAGGAGAGCGTATTCTAGATAGAGATAAGGTTTTAATTGGAGAAAACATAACCCTATTAGAAGAAATATATGATGAAGATATTATTTTCTTATTTAAAGGAGATTTCAAAAAAGAGAATGCTAATGCTATTCTTAATATTATCCAAGCCAATACAAGGTTTCAAACCAAAAATAAAGAATTCAATGATTATAGAGTTTTTCACACTTCTGTTGAGCTCATCCAAAACATTTCTAGACACGGAAAAGATGTTAGAGGATCAATCGAGGGTATTTTTTGCTTAATAAGAAATGATGACGGATTTTATATAGCAACTGGTAATTACATAAAAAATGGAGAATTTGAAAAAGTAGAAGATCACTTTAATAAATTGAATAATTATAGAGGCGATGACTTACAAGACATTTACCTTAAAACCTTAAAAGAAAATGCCATTACAGAATCTAACCAAGCTGGAGTTGGATTAATAGATGTGAGGCGTTACAATCTTTCTCCATTTGATTTTGATATTATTACAGATAAGAATGGTTTTTATTTAACAGCAGGAGTATTAATTCCTTTTTATATTTGAAACATGAATGAATTTAGCGAACCAACTATAAATAAAGATGACAATAATGGAGTGGTATCTATTTCTGGCATTTCTATGATGGAAGATGCCATGGATTTTTATAAACCACTTAAAGAATGGATCGACCAGCACTTAAAATCTAAAAAAGAACTAGTAATTGATTTTGAATTAAATTACTTCAATTCATCATCCGCAAAACAATTTATTCAACTCATATCAAAATTAGAAGATGATCAATATCAAGGCAAAGTGATTTGGAAATATCCCAATGATCATGTAACCATGTATGACAGAGGAAAAGAGCTTGAAGCTATATTAGATGTACCATTTGAATTTATTGGCACTTAGATAGTAAAACCGAAAACTAAAACATCATCTAACTGATTATTGTTGCCCTTCCAATTAATAAATTCTTTCTTTAAATCTGAACTCAAATCGTTATTCTGTTTTACAGATTCACATATAATATCCTTGAACTTGTTAACCCCCATAGACTTATTTTTTGTTCCTCCAAACTGATCATAATACCCATCCGTATACATGAATACCCAATCGTCTTTTTTTAAACTAAATTCGTGGGCAGTATATGTTCTTTGATCTAATTTTTCTTTTTTAAAATAGCTACCTCCCACTGGTGTATAGTCTCCTTTATATTCCTTCAAAAGCCCTGTATTACCAACTATATACACCCCATTTCTTGCACCTGAAAAAACCACTTTTTTACTCTTTTTGTTAATGATACAAATGGCTAAATCCATTCCATCTTGAATGGTCGTATCTTGTTGCTGGTTTAATATTAGAACTAACTCCTGATTTATTTTTGAAAGCATTTCATTTGGCGAAATAGTTCCATTTGCAGCAATGGTTTCAATTATTAAATTACCTAACACTGTAAGAAACCCACCTGGAACGCCATGTCCAGTGCAATCTGCTGCAATGGCTATAGCTACATCTCCGAAAGATTTAAACCAATGAAAATCACCTCCAACAATATCTTTAGGAATATTAACAACAACATGATTATTGAAAAAAGAACCCATTTCATCTTCATCAGGGTGTAAAGCTCTTTGAATGTATCTAGCATAGTATATGGAATCTATGATTTCTTTATTCTTTTTTTCTATTTCTACTTTCTTTGTTTCTAATTCATTGTATGCATTATCCATTATTTTTTTTTGATTCTGAATAATTTCTTTTTCTTGTTGATTTTTTTGAAATCGCAACCAAATAATAATTGCAAAAACTACAAATAGAAACAAAATAAGAATGATGCCGTTGGTCATTCTATTATGAGATCGTAGCTCAGCATCTACTACCGCTAATTTAGCATCTGCTATTTTTTGTTCTTCTGCATAGAATATACTATCAGCAGAAGCCTTTTTTTTATACTCGTATTTGATTTCTGATTCTTCCAATGCTCTTTTATTTTCAGATCTAAAGAAACTATCTTGAAATGCATTTAATTTTTCAAAATATGCTAGTGCATTACCAAAATTGCCTGTTTCTTCATTAACTTGATATAACAAGTCTGCTGACATTCTATTTAATTGCATTATCTCCGTCTTTTTTGCAATATTTTCTAGTTTAATCGCGTATTGCCTTCCCATTATAAGGTCATTTATATTCATATAAATTTGACCTAAGTAAAAGTAACTCATACCTTGATAGAACAGCTGATTGGAATTTTCATAAATTTTAGCAGCGTCAAATAAATTTTTTATTGCATTGACATTATCTCCTTTATTCATGTATATCAATCCTAAATTTGATTCTAGAATGGCAATTCCAATTTTATGATCTTTTATTAAGTCATCATCATTTTCCTCTTTTAGCAACTGTTTTTTTAGTAGTAATGCTTCATTCAATACGTCCAATCCCTCTTGATAATCCTTACTTGCAATTAAAGCAGTTCCATAATTGTTAAGTGTAGTAGCTAAATCTGAAACATTCTTGAGTTTCTTAAAAATTAAAATTGATTTTCTATATAAGGTTTTCGCTTTTTCTATATCCTGCATATAAATATGTACAGATGCTATATCTCTGTAAGTGGCCGCAATCTCAGCAGAATCATTTTTAATATCGATGATATTTAAAATTTGGTAATAACAATCCAATGCCACTTTACTATTACCCAAATGTTGAGAGATATTTCCTTTTAATTTTAAACCATTCGTTAACTCATAATCATTTAAAGATTTTGAAATTTTTATGTATTCCTCTGCAAGTAATAATGCACTATCAGGATTTACAAACATCAATTCATATGAAATGTCATTTAATTCGATTAGCCTAAGCGTATCATTTGATGAATCAAATGCCTGAGAAAAAAAAGATGGTGTATAGCAAAGTATGCTAAATGTAATTAGCACAAAGAATCTCATATCCTAAACCCCATTAATAATACATCGTCCAACTGTTCATTTTCACCCATCCAATTGAAGAAGTGATTTTTAAAATCAGATGTTTTTAATTTTTTATTTTTAACGGCATGAACTAAAACATCTTTAAAGCGTGTGCTTCCCAAAGATTTGTTTCTTTCTCCACCAAACTGATCATAATAACCGTCTGAGTACATGAATACCCATTCATCTTTATTAAGCTTGATTTCATGAGTTTGATACGTTCGATTATTGATTTTTTCTTTTTTAGAGTAAAAGCCTCCAACTGGAGTGTAATCACCCTTTATTTCCTTTAAATCACCTTTTTTGTTTACTACATAAATACCATTTCTAGACCCACTAAATGTGATTTTTCTTGTTTTTTTATCTATTAAGCATATTGCTAAATCCATACCGTCTTGAATAGCGTCTTTTTCATGCTGCTTAAGAACAGTAACTAATTCACTATTTATATCTGATAAAATTTCATTTGGGGATTTCGGATGATCTCCAGTTGAAGATTCTATGAATAAATTGCCTAGTACGGTTATGAAACCTCCCGGAACACCATGTCCAGTGCAATCAGCTGCAATGGCAATAGCCTTATCTCCAAAAGACTTAAACCAATGAAAATCTCCACCCACTATATCTTTAGGTAAATTAAAAACAACATAGTCGTCAAAAAATACTTTCATATGGTCTTCGTCTGGATATAATGCTCGCTGGATATAACGGGCGTAGTATATTGAGTCAATAATCTCTTTATTCTTTTTTTCAATTTCAATTTTATTTTCCTCTAGCTCAGCATAGGCTTCATCCATTACGTTTTTTTGTTCCTTAATAAGATCTTTTTCTTGTTGATTTTTTTGGAATCTTAGCCAAAGGATTATGGAAAAAACCACTATCAAAAACAAAATTAATATGATACCATTGGTAATCCTATTTTGAGATCGCAGTTCAGCATTCTTCACTTCTAATGAAGCATCAAATACTCGTTGTCTTTGTATATTAACCAAACTATCCGAATATGCTTTTTTATCATATTCGTATTTTATTTCTGCTTCTGCTAATGCTTCTGTATTATCAAGCCTATAAAAACTATCGGTTAGTACTTGTGAATTTTCTTTATAGCTTAAAGCAAGTTCATTTTTATTTAATTTCTCATACACTTTGGAAAGCACATCAAAGGAATTGGCTTTTAATTCAATGTATTGTTCATTTTCAACCAGCTCTAATGAAAGTTCCCCGTACTTTTTGGCTAGTATTAAATTATTTTGGATGTAATATAATTCTGATAATGTGGTGTAGGATTGAATGAGATAAAAATCCAGTCCTAATTTTTTGAAAATTAACTCAGCCTTTTTAGTGATGTTAATTGCCTTTTGATTTTGGTTTTGATATTTATACACAAGACCCAAATTAGATTCCAACATGGCAATATCAATTTCTAAATAGTATTTCTCATCTGGATCAGTTTCGTCTATAAAGAACTTTTCTTTTAACACTAATGCTTCATTAAACACTTCTGAAGCTTTCTTATATTTCTTTAGATATAAATACACTAACCCATAATTATTAAGGGTAAATGAAATATTCTTTTGGTCATTTTGTGACCTTGATATCTTTAGTGACTTTTCATTGTAATTAAGGGCTTTTTCATACTCACGTAATTCCATGTAAACCATAGCTATGTCATTGAAAGCTTGAGAAATTAATGTGCTATCCCCCTTATCTTCTCCTAGTTTTAATACATAAAAAAAACAATCAAGCGCCGTTTTTTGATCACCTAGCTGGGTATGTAAATACCCCTTGTTGGTCATACCCAATTCTATATTTAAATTGTTTTTCTCTCTAGAATAAGACAGGAATTCTTCAATTATAATTAAGGCACTATCAAAATCATAAAAACTTAAATCATAGGATAAATTATACAGGCTATCTAGGTGTAATGAATCTGCTTTGGTTATTTTTTCTGAAATTGAGATAGAATCAGATGAAATAGCCAGACCACTGATCTTTATTGTAAAGAAAATAAATAAGAAAATTAATTTGTAAAGCAAACTCATAGCTTAAACCCAATCACTAAAACATCATCAATTTGCTCTTCATCACCCATCCAGTCAAAAAAGTAATTTTTAAAATCAGGGGCATTAGTCTTATTCATAGTCACTGCTTCTTGGATAATACCCTTGAATCGTGTGCTACCCATCGATTTATTTCTAGGACCACCAAACTGATCATAAAACCCATCGGAATACATAAAAATCCACTGATTATCTTTTAATTCTATTTCATGCAATTGGTAAGATCTATTCTTACTCTCTTCATGAGACGCTGCATACCCACCAACAGGTGTTAAATCACCTTTAATAGAATGTATTTCATCCGAATCTACTATATGAATTCCATTTCTAGAGCCACTGAACTTTACCTTTTTTGTTTTTTTATCTACCAAGCAAATGGATATATCCATACCATCTTGAATTGAGTCATCTTTATACTGTTTTAATAAAGACACAATTCCATGATTCAAATCAGTCAAAATCAAATTCGGGTCTTTGAGTCCCTTTCTTAAGGATTTTTCAATGACCAAACTTCCAATCATAGTACCAAATCCTCCAGGAACACCATGTCCAGTGCAATCTCCAGCTACAATTACTGCCTTATCACCTATAGATTTAAAGCAATAAAAATCTCCTCCTACAATATCCTTAGGTAAATAAAATATGAATTGATTTTCAAAAAAGTTCTCGATGGATTCTCTATTAGGTAATAAAGCTTTCTGGATATATTTAGCATAATTAATGGAATCCATGATTTCAGTATTTTTCTTTTCAAGCTCTACTTTTTTCTCATCCAGTTGATTAAATGCGATATCCACCTGCTCTTTTTGTTCAGCAATGATTTGTTTCTGCTTCACGCTTTCTTTATATCTGAAGTAAACGATAACAGAAAATAGTAACAGTAAAGTCAGTACAATTAACACCCCAATAATCAAGTTTTTTGTGTCTTTTATTTTTGTTTCACTTAATGCAAGTTGAGACTCATTTAATTTTTCTCTTTCAATGTTTTTGATGCTATCTTCTTGGACTTTTAATTCATACTTGCGTTGAAGTTCACGTTGGAGGGTTTCTTCGGAGGCTTTCATTTCATCTATCGAATCACGTAGAGCAATATGCTCTTTATAGTAAGATAATGCCTCCTTACTGTTATTAATTTTCTTATAAGTAAGATAAAGCGCTTTAGCCGCTTTTTCTATTCTTGAAATATTATCTGATTCTTTAGACTCTTTATAAAACTTAAGGTAATATTCTAACGCTATTTGGTCTTGATGTAAAGAATCGTAAGCACGAGCATACGTATAATACAATGGTGTAGGATTTGATTTCAAGCTATCAACCATTGTTTTAACTTCATTTAATATCTTTAATCCAGTCTTAAAATTTTCTTTTAAAATGTGATTTTCTGCAATGTTGTGAAGAGGAATTACCTTGTCAATTAAATAGCCTTGGTCTTTGACCATATCATAAGACTTTTGAAAATAATATAAAGCAGAATCATATTCTTGTTGTTTTTGGAAAATGACCCCGATCATACCATATGTTGATTTTTCTATTTTTTTGTAGTCTGGATGGGAACTATCTAGAACACGAATACTATCTAGTATTAATTGACAATAATTTAACGCTTCGTTACTTTTTTCTTGGTCATCTAATATATAAGCTTATCTATACATAAATACAAGAGAATGAATTTTATATATATACTCAGGACTGTTTTGCTTACATAAAGTAACATATTTCAAGGAAGAATCTATAAAACGCAATGATTCGTAAAAGTTTTTCTCCTTTTTTTTATTGAGGGAAAAAAGATCATAACACAAGTAAA
>JAYYEV010000077.1:0-12659 GCA_036159515.1 Bacteroidota bacterium
TTTTTTCCTGAAACTCCTTTTGACTAGAATTTAAAAATTCAGGAGTTTTATTTTTTTCTGCGTATCCTTTCCAGTATGTTTTAGTCTTACTCATGAACTAATTTTAAGTCTTTAATAATGACATTTTGCACATTCCCAACCACCAAGCTCTTTAACCGTAACTTTATCGTCTTCTAAGATGTTGTTGTGTACATCAGCCCTTGATTTTAATCTATTGTGAATCTCTTCATAATAACCCGTACTTGCAAGGTCTATTTCTTTTTTGTTATGGCATTCAATACACCAACCCATAGTTAAAATTGGTTTCGTCAATTGAATGATTCCTTTTTCCATCCCTTCATCAGTTGAAGCATATGCATTCACCTCATCCGTAGTGGAAACTCTTCCTAATGTATAATTTTGAACAGGTCCGTGACACTGTCTACAATCAATATTTCCTGTATTTGGATGAACGTGTTGTGCATGACTAAAGTAGACATGATCAGGAAGATTATGAGCTTTATTCCAAACCAACGGTTGCTCTATTCTAGTTCCATTTGCATCCAAATTGTAGGCTTGTTTAGCTTTGTTATAACCAGCCGCTAAGTGTATCTTATCGATTTCTTCTGTCCCATACTGAGGCCCTTCATGAACTACAGCATGGCAATTCATACACACATTAACAGATGGGATACCAGCATGCTTTGATTTCTCTGCAGAATGGTGGCAATATTTACATTCTATACCCATGTTACCTGCATGTAATTTATGAGAGTAGGCTATGGGTTGAGAAGGTTGGTAATCTTGGTAAACACCAACTTGATATAACCTTCCAAATAATTCTATTCCTGAGAATAGCGCTACTGCCACAATCATTAAAACAGTCACAAACCAATTTCTAAGCGCCCATTGTCTTGCACTTACAATAAATGTTTTTTTGGGGTCAACCTCTTGACCTTCTTTTGCGGCAATAACTTCAGACAACTCTCTTCTTACACCAAATGTGGCAAAAAGGACAAACACCATTAAACCGATGATGATCCACCACCAGTAGGATACTGTATCGTCTTCTGCTTCATAAACCGTATCGTCTGATGCTGGACCCTGTGCAGTTGCTGGAGGAGCATACGCATCAACATATGCAAATATGGATTTCACCTCATCCTTGGACAAATGACCCTGAGGAGTCATTACTGTTGGCGACCAGTCCCAAATGGCTTTTGCCATTTTGGATTTTCCACTGTTGTATAGTTCAGCTGGATTTTTCACCCATTCGTAAATGAGGTCTCCTTCTCCATTATCTTCCCATTTCTGAAGAACTCCTTGCATTTTAGGTCCTGTTGCATTCTTAATAGGATGATGACAAGAAGCACAGTTGGCCTTAAATAGTTTTTCACCGTCTTGAGAATGGGATACAATTGTTACCGAAACAAAAAGTACTAGGGAGAGAAAATTAGCTAAATGCTTTTTAAGATATTTGTTCATTTTAAACTAATTAATACATGCATAATTAAGCAGGACAAATGTAATACGTGATGTATAAATCAAATCAATTGTTCGTATAATTGTCATGCAAACATCTTAATTTAGAATATTTCTAAATAATTTGTTTACCCATCTGTTTCAAAGCTTAAACAAAGCGCAGTTTAACAAGCATTTTTGGTCATAATTTAATGTGGCATGATTTTAGAAATTGATTTATTTAATAAGTTTGATCTTTCAATATTTTATGAAAAATACTATCCTCTTTTTGCTTATTTTATCTAATAGTAATCTGCTTGGTCAAAGCAATTGGACATTATACCCCAAAAAGGACACTGTTACACGAAAAGATAGTGTTGTAATACCTAATGCGGATAGTCTCACGTTAGATTCTTCTATTTCTATGGATCTCCCAAAACAAAAAAAAGATTCTATTCATTACATATCCTCAAAAGGTCATATTATCATCCATGCTGATTACCGAATTGACAGTATTAACTCCTACATTTCCAACAGAGGTAAATTCAATGGGTATGCTGTTCAATTAATTGTAACTCAAGACACCAAGAAAATAAGAGAGATGAGAAAAACATTTACAAATCTTTTTCCAGGTGAGTACCTTTTTGATGAATATATTGCCCCTAATATTTTTTTATATGCAGGGAAATACTTTTCAAAAAACGAAGCAGTAATATTGAAAAATAAATTATCAGCTCATTTTAAGAACACGATGGTTGTGAGGAAAAAATTTCCACTTAAACACATACAAAAAGAAAAATAAAAAAAGAGGGCAGAAGCCCCCTTTTAAATAATTAGTTATGTAAATGCATTTAGAAAAGCGCTAAAAAGTCAGCGTTATCAAAATAGGTGACAAACTCTCTATCTTTCTTTGCTTTGTTCTTGTATGAAGCATCTTTATCAAAACAAGATTTTAAGTTTTCATATAACATTTCGCTGTTATTGGTTCTTGCACCCATAATTGCTTTAAGGTAAAATGCATTAGCTTCACTGCTATTGGCATCTACGATTATATCACCTGCAACGTCATAGTGTTCAGCCAATAGGTTTGCTAAGGCTAAATTATAAGTCTTGGACTTGTCCATCAATGTAATAGCTTCTTCGTATTTACCTTCCTCAATTCTAATCAAACCTAAATTGTATTTAGACTCAGTTGTATTTGAAGATTCTAAATAAGAGATAATATCATCATTCCCTTTACCTGCTTGTCTGTGTTTTACTGCAGCAACGTTATTAGTAACTGTTGGGTTATCTGTAATGGAAAGTGCTTTTTCAAATGCTTCACCAGCTCCATCAACATCACCCATCACGTATAACACATATCCAATATTATTAGCGATTCTCCAATCATTAGGATAAAGTCTTTGCGCCTCTTTGTAATCTTTTAATTTTACATTTAAATCTGACTCCAAATTTCCCGCATGTAATATTTCTTCTACACTAAGTGTATCAGGATTTGACCCAACTAGATTTGCTAATTCATCATCGCTATATCCCACTTTTTCGTAGTTAATCGTAATGGTTGATCGTCTTAATTGAGGTAAAACCTCTTTCTCAAGAAATTTATATGTCTTAGCCATATTTCTTATCTCTAACTCTCTTTTATTTACATCTGAAGTCATTTGTAACACTCTCAGTATCAATTCCTTGTCTTCATGTGATGTTTTTGTAACCTCTTCTTTGAATCCAGCCCAATCTTCTCCTTTTGGGGATACATTAAAGAATGATTCTTCTTTCGCAGGTTCAAACTTCATTCTTTTAGCTTTTGACATCAAAAAACTCATTGCACTCTTACCTCTATCCTCTGCTAAGTTGGTGTTCAAATCAACTTCACCCTCAGGTGATGCATATGAACTAATGTCTACAGATAATACGTTGATTCTAGAACCTTCTTCCATTGAAGATGAAATGAAATCTAACGCCTCTTTTATATCCGAATCTTTTGTTTCTTTAGAGGTTATGTTATGCTTACCTTTTGCAAAATTAATTACAGCTGTTTTCGTGAAAGAGTTAGTTCTTACAAAATTATCACCTGTTAAAATAACTTGATCATCTAGATCTATTAATAAAGGAGTTGTTGTAGTTCCATCTGCGATTTTTGGACTAGTTATTTCCAACTCTTTGCTTCCCATTTTGGCTTTAACCAACACTTTTAGCTCTGCTTCAGCCATTGATTTTTGAAATGGAATTGTGCTTGAGTAAGAAAATGGCATTCCTTCTTTAGGAACTACTTTTCCATTTCCAGCCGCTTTTGGACCTTGGAAAATTTCTGTTTGAAAAGGGATTTCATTTCCATCTGCGCAAAATAAAATTGGAGTAACTTCTGCTACTGCTTTTGCGTTTATCCCCTTTTCAACAAACTTTCCATTGATTTGTAATGTCACATCTCCTCCATGCATTTGAAGAGGATTTTGAACAACTTCATATTCTAGTTCCTCAATCATTGAGCAACTTAATAAGAATGAAAAAGCGATAAAACTTGAAATTATGCTTAATTTTTTGATATTAGTTGTTTTCATAAGAATATATTCTCTATTTAGATTTTCGTGCAAGTATAAGCACTTTATTTTATAAATAAAAAGGTCTAATCATTTAAATAAACACCTTATAATGTTGATATTTAGACTAAGATATGGCTAATTTTATAGTACGTTGTGCTCTTGGGAAGTCTAAATTTAAAAGCTGTCTGAATTTTTTAGTTAAATAATCTGGTTTATTTAAATCTATTGTTTCTGCATCAATTCTGATTATAGGAATATCTAATCCTGCAATCCAATTTTCATAGTAATGATCTAATTTTTTTAAATAATTCAAATCCATATTTATTTCATAAGGTCTGTTTCTGCGCATAATGTTTGCAAATAAAACATCGAGACTTCTATCTAGAAAGATCAGTAAATCAGGTTTTGGGAAAACGCTAAACAAGTGGCCATGGATATCTTTCAATAATTGAAATTCATGCTCACTTAAATTCATTTTAGAAAAAATTAAACTTTTATCCACGTAATAATCTGATATGATTAAGCTGTGGTTTGATTCATAAAATTCATTTAGTTGTTTACTTCTATCTAATAAAAATTGTAGTTCAGCTTGAAATGCAAATTGTCCCGTTTTATAAAAGATTTTTAAAAACTTATTTTCTTCAAATTCTTCAAGCAAGGCTGAAGCGTCAAGAATGGAGGATAAAAACTTAGTTAACGTGGTTTTACCTGCACCAATATTTCCTTCAACTGCTATGTGTTTATACTTCATTTATCATTTGAACTTTAAGATTATCCTCACACTGGCTAAGCAATTCATGAGCATTCTTGTTTAAGCCAGGTATAACTTCATCATTGAAAAGATCTTTTAAAATTACAATAGAAAATTTTCTTTCCGTAATTTTTGGATGAGGAATTACCAAATTAATAGCACTTAACTTAATATAATCATATGTTAAGATGTCTAAATCAATTATTCGGTCTTGATATCCACGCTCTGTTTTTTGACGCCCCATCTTTTTTTCAATTTGTTTTAGAAAGGCTAACAAGTCTTCAGGTGAAAAAATGGTTTCTATTAAAACTCCTGCATTAATAAATGAATTTTTACTTTCATAGCCCCATGGATCTGTTTCATAGAAATTTGACACTCTTTTAACCTCCACAGCCTTGGATATATAATCTATTGCTTTTTTGATATTAAATATCTTGTTTCCAATGTTTGATCCTAACGTAATTGATGCCAAATGAGTCATCTATATCACTTTTAAATTATATTTAACCAAAATAATTAATCTACATCAATATGAGACCATTTTGGAGAAGCTTTTGGGCTTCAATTTTAGCTTACATCGTGTTAAGTGTTCTTATCATCGTATTTATAAATGTTATTGTTTTTTCTATTGGTAATTCTTTAAACACCAAAAAGCCACTGGTTATAAAAAAGAACTCTTACTTAGAAATGAAACTTGATTTTTCAATAAAAGAAAGAGGTGGACTTATGCCAGGAGTAAATATGCTAAATCCAGTAATTAAAAATCATAGCATAAGTGATGTAGTAAATGCAATTGAAAAGGCTAAAAATGATAATAACATTAAGGGAATTGTGTTAAGACCGGAAAACATCTCCATTGATTTGTCTAATATTCATGTACTCAGAAATAAATTAAATGAATTTAAAGAAAGTGGAAAATTCATTATTTCATATGCTGAATATTATTCTTTAGGATCGTACTACATTTCAAGTGTCGCAGACCAAGTTTTTCTGTATCCTGAAGGAATGTTGGACTACAGAGGATTAAGCACAGAGCTTATGTTCTTTAAAGGCGCCATTGAAAAATATGGAGTAGATGTGCAGATTATTCGAGGAAGTGGGAATGATTATAAAAGCGCAGTTGAACCATTTATGTATAATAAAATGAGTGATGAAAATCGATACCAACTTAAAAGCATTCTAAATACTTTATGGAACAATATGAACCAAGACATTGGCAAGAATAGAGGTATTACTAATTTAAACCTAAATCAAATTGCTGATTCAGTTTTAGCATATAACGCTGCAGGTGGTTTAAAGCAAAATTTAATCGACGCAACACTGTATGAAGATGAATTAGATTCCATAGTAAATAGCAAGTTTAGTTTAAATGAAAATGAAAAAGCGAACAAAATTTCCTTCAAGAAATATTTAAAAAAACAAGAGTCTAAAAAGAAATTTAAGCTTTCTAAAAAATCTAACTTGGCTGTAATTTATGCCGAAGGAGAAATCAGGAGCGGAGAAAATCAAGAAGGTGTGATGGGTTCTGAAACCATTGTAAAAGCCATAAATAAGGCAAAAAATGATTCCTTAATTAAAGCCATTGTTTTAAGAGTAAATTCACCTGGAGGAAGTGCTTTAGCCTCGGATGTAATTTGGAGGGCACTTGAATTAGCTAAGAAAAACAAACCAGTTGTGGTCTCGATGGGAAGTGTTGCAGCTTCTGGAGGGTATTACATTTCGTGTGGCGCAGATAGAATTTTTGCTTCTACCAACACGATTACAGGCTCAATTGGTGTTTTTGGTGTAGTTCCTTCCGTTGGAAGAATGTTAAATGAAAATATTGGGTTGTCTTTTGATAGAGTAGAAACCAATCCACACGCATCCATGTCCCCCTTCAATACACTAGACCCATTTGAATTCGGAGTGTATCAAAAAGCAATTGATGAAATTTATGACACCTTTTTGACTAGAGTTTCTGACGGAAGACCAGGGTTAACTAAAAAAGAAGTTCATGAATTAGCCAAGGGACGAGTTTGGACTTCAGAAAATGCATTAGAAAACCAACTTATTGATGAAATTGGGACCGTTGATGATGCCATTAATTATGCTGCAAATCTAGCAGATATCAATAATGATGATATTAAAATATTGGAATTGCCTAAAATTGAAAATGATCCTTTTTTAGAAATTATTTCAGAACTTGAAATTGACGTTAGCTCCATTGATCAGAACGAGCTTTCGACCTTAATAACGACTTTAAATAAACAATTTAAGTCAAGCCCTTTCGCGATTAATTCAAAGGACAGATACCAATCATTTATGCCTTTTGAATTTTCAATAAAATAAGTGTTTATATTTGTAAAAAATAGTTATGTCAACAGATAAAAATTTTCACGGAAGTACTGGTATTATAGGCTATATTTATGTGTCTATTGCTCTGCTAGTTATCATTTCGCTCATTTTCTTTGGGTGATCCAACATGAACACCTTAATTGGTAATCCTCTCAATTCTTTTTTTTCATGGTATATGGAAAAAAGAACTGGTGAAATTGAGGACTTTATAATAAATCCAATTTGTACTCAAGAAAAGATTCTATTTAAAAATTTAGAAAAAGCTAAAAACACAGCATTCGGCCTAAATTTTAATTTTAAAGGAATCCAGAATTCAGACCAATTTAAAAGGATGGTTCCTATTCATGAATATCATGATTTATCTCATGATATAGAAAGAATGAAAAAAGGAGAACCCCATGTTTTGTGGCCTGGTCATGTGAGTTGGTTTGCCCAATCATCTGGCACTGTCTCTGGATCGATTAAACACATCCCCATTACGAAAGAATCCTTAATGGAGTGTCATTATAAAGGGGGAAAAGATCTACTATCACTTTATTATCGCGAAAACCCATCAACCTCACTTTTTAGAGGCAAGCACCTCATCGCAAGTGGGTCCTTAAATTCGTTCACTGGAAATAAAAAAACGATTATTGGGGATTTGTCAGCCATCATTATGCAGCATCTACCATGGTGGTGTGAATGGAGAAGATCTCCTCGTGGGGTACAAAGATTAACCTCTAAAGATTGGAATGAAAAATTAAATTACATATGTCGAACTTCTGCTAGAGATGACATACATCTTATTGCTGGTGTTCCATCTTGGATATTAATGATTATTAAAAGAATAATCGAGCAAAATAATGTGAATAATATACATGAAGTTTGGCCAAATTTCGAATTGTTTTTACATGGTGGGACTTCCATAAATTCTTATCTATCGCTGTTCCAAGAATTGTTTGGGAAGCCTGTAAATTATTATCAAAATTACAATGCAACAGAGGGTTATTTTGGGCTTCAGCAAAATAATGACGATAGAGACATGTTATTAATGTTAGATTATGGAATTTATTACGAATTCATTAAAAAAGAAGATTGGAAAAACGATCAGCCAAATACGATTTCATTAGAAGATGTGGAAATAAATGAACCTTATGAGATGGTCATAACAACTAATGGTGGCCTATGGCGTTATAGAATTAAAGACACCATTTTATTTACCCAAACTTTTCCATTTAAAATCAAGGTTTGTGGAAGAACTCAATTATTTCTAAATCAATTTGGAGAAGAAGTCATGGTTAACCATTTAGAGCAAACTATTACTGAAGTGCAGAAGTTAAGCCAGTCCAAGGTGAAAGAATTTATGGTTTCATTTAATATGTCTAATTCTAAATTAGAAAATGTAGGTCAACATCATTGGGTAATTGAATTTATAGAAATGCCCAATGATATCCATCAATTTATGCACTCTGTTGACACCGCACTTCAAAAAAACAATATCGATTATAAAGCCAAAAGAAAAAACAATAATCCCTTAGGATTTCCAAAAGTTACCGTCGTTCAAAAAGGTTCTTTTTTTAATTGGATGAAAAAAAGAGGTAAATTAGGTGGTCAGCATAAAGTACCCAGAATTGATAGTTCTAATACATTCATAAATGAAATCGTTAAAATCAGTAATACAAACTGTTAATATTATTTTATTTATCGTTTTTAACCACTTGGTTTTTTTTAGTCAAAAAATTTCAAAAGAAATTACGCTGAATTACCAAATTGATGGGTTTAACATTGACCGGTATGGATACATTTATGAAATGTCTTATGATAATCTATTCAAAAAAAATAAGAATGATGAGATCCTGTATTCCTACAGTAATAAAAACTTAGGGAAAATTAGTGAAATAGATGTAAGTAATCCTCTAAGGCCATTACTGTTATACAAAGATATGGGTGTGATTTGTGTTTTAGACAACACCTTAAGTCAACAAGAAAAAAATATTGATCTAAACAGCCTGTCTCTTTATCAAACTAACAGCATCGCCAACAGCAATTTTGACAATGGCATTTGGCTTTTTGATGTGGATATGAACGAGATTATTAAGATTGATGTCCATTCTAATATAACGTATAGAAGCGGCAATCTAGCTGTCATATTACCTAAATTTGAAGGTCCCATCATTAAGATGCAAGAATGTAACAAACATCTTTTTGCTTTCACTAAAAATCAAATCTTTGAATTCGACCAATTTGGATCTTTGCTACATACCATACCTGCTTCCGCATCAATGGGGTTTATTTATGATGACGATAATTATATTTTATATGATGGTGCTCATTTTTTAAGATACTTCAAATTAGACTTTAAAATAGACACTTTAATGGAAAACAAGTCTTATATCAAAGTGGTTGGAGAGTTTAATGAAATTGTTGGGTTACATAAGGATTTAACTAAGATTCAGTTCCTAGAGTTTGATTTTTAGACCCCTATAAAAGTTATTAACATTTAGCTTTTCTTGTACCTATTTTTCTACCTTAGATTACCAAATTAAGTTTAATATGCATATTGCTATCGCAGGAAATATTGGTGCTGGAAAAACTACCTTAACAGGTCTACTAGCAAAACATTATAATTGGGACACTCATTTTGAAGATGTAGATGACAACCCTTACTTAATGGACTTCTATGATGAGATGCAACGATGGTCATTTAATCTTCAAATCTACTACCTAAACAGTAGATTCACACAGATTCAAGATATAAGAAATAATGAAAAAACGGTCATTCAAGATAGGACTATTTATGAAGATGCATTTATTTTTGCTCCTAACCTACATTCGATGGGATTAATGACTACAAGAGATTTCGAAAACTATTTTAGTCTATTTAATCTTCTTGAATCATTTATTTCTGCTCCTGATCTACTAATTTACCTAAGGGCATCCGTTTCCAAATTGGTTCAAAATATTCAAAATAGAGGAAGAGATTACGAAGAAAGCATCCGGTTAGATTACTTAAAACGACTTAATGAACGGTATGAGGCCTGGATATCAACTTATGATAAGGGCAAGCTTTTAATTATTGATGTAGATGAAAACTCATATAATGAAAATCAAGAAGATTTAGGAAAAATTATTTCTAAAATTGATGCAGAGCTCCATGGTCTTTTCTGAGACCTTACTATCTATTATTAAACGTATTCATGGTTCTATCTAACCCCATAAAAGAAAATCCCTCAATGGCAGATTGAATAGTTTCAAACTTCTTTTGTAATACATCATATTCCTCTTCCTTCCACTCACCAAGTACAAAATCAATTTGAGTACCTTTTTGAAATTCATTTCCAATTCCAATCCTAAGCCTAGCGTATTCCGCAGTTCCCAACGATTCCTGAATATTTTTTAATCCGTTGTGGCCTCCATCTGAACCTTTTCTTTTAATCCTTATTTGACCTAAAGGTAAATTAATGTCGTCTGTAACAATTAAAAGATTTTTAAGGGGGATTTTTTCTTTTTTTATCCAAAATGAAACTGCTTTCCCGCTAAGATTCATGTAAGTAGATGGTTTTAAAAGAAAAATAGTTCTTCCTTTAAATTTATAATTGGAAATTTCTCCAAGACGATCTGTATTAAAAAAGGCACTGGTTTTTGATGAAACAAAATCCAATGCCTTAAAACCAATGTTGTGTCGAGTATTTATATATTCTTTTCCGGGATTACCTAAACCAACGATTAAGAATTTCACCTCGAATGTTTAATTTATTCTGCAGATTCAGCTCCTTCCGCTGCTTTTTCAGCACCTTCAGCAGCACCTTCAGTAGCACCTTCTGCTCCTTCTTCACCTTCTTCCTCTTCTTCTTCATCTAAAATTGCAGTTCTTGCCATTTGAACACCTACTACTACTGCGTTTGCTGGATCTAAAAACTTTAGTCCGGGGATACTGATTTCTGAAATTCTTTTTTTGTCTCCAATTTTTATTGGAGTAATATCTATTGTAATGGATTCAGGCATATCCTTAGCTAACCCAAAAACCTTAAGTTTTCTGAAATTTTGTCTTAATCTTCCTCCATTTCTTACCCCTTTTGAAAATCCTTCTAATTTAACTGGTAACTTAATTTTAAAAGGACTTTCTTCCGTTACTTCAAGAAAATCTAAATGCAAAATTCGATCTGTTACAGGGTGCAGTTGGGTTTCCTGTAAAATAGATTTATATTTTTTTCCTGAAATTTCAATTTCTATTAAATAGACATTTGGAGTGAAAACCAATTTTTTGGCTTCGTTTTCTGGGATAAAAAAATGTATTTGCTCTTTTCCTCCGTAAAGAACAGATGGGATATTACCTTCTCTTCTAAGAGTAGCAGCACCTTTTTTCCCTACGTTCTCTCTTAAAGAACCGCTCAATGATACTGTTTTCATATTTATTGTTTTTATTTATTAGTTGGCAAACAAAAAGTGCTTGCTTATTGATTTTAAATTTACATGTTGCTCCATTATATCAGAAAACAAATTGGCAACAGATAAAACTTTAATTTTTTTATTTTCTCTTTTTAGTGGAATTGTATTGGTAACAACCAATTCTTTCAACACACTATTTTCAATTCTTTCATGCGCAGGTCCTGAGAGTAATGCATGAGTACAACAGGCAGAAACAGATTTAGCACCATGGTCCATAAATAATTGAGCTGATTTTGTTAAAGTTCCTGCTGTATCAATCATATCATCAATTATAACCACATCTCTACCTTCTACGTCACCAATTATCGTCATGCTTTCAATCTCATTGGCCTTTTTTCTTTGTTTGTAACAAAGAGCTAAGTCCACATCTAAATACTTTGCATAAGCATTTGCACGCTTCGAACCGCCAGCATCTGGAGCAGCTATTATAAGCTTGTCTGTTTTTTTAGACTGTAAGTATGGAGCAAATAGAGTTGAAGCAAATAAATGATCCACAGGAACTTCAAAGAAACCTTGAATTTGATCAGCATGTAGATCCATGGTCATTACCCTGTTTACGCCAGCAGATACCAACATATTAGCAACCAATTTGGCTCCTATTGCAACCCTAGGCTTATCTTTTCTATCTTGCCTTGCCCATCCAAAATAGGGTATAACAGCAATAATTTTATGAGCTGAGGCTCTTTTTGCTGCATCTATCATCAACAACATCTCCATTAAATTATCAGATGGCGGTATGGTACTTTGAATGATGAAAACATCACAGCCTCTTACCGTTTCATTTATTGAAATTTGAAACTCTCCATCGCTAAATCCCTGTTTTTCGAATTTAGCAATCTGTAGTCCGTAACAATCTGCAATTTCGTTAGCAAGCTTATCAGAAGCTGAACACGCTAATATTTTTACTCGATGAGACATAAGGGCTGCAAATGTATACTATTTATGGTTAATTTTCATTGGTTTTGTAAATTTTTCCTTCTTCATCATAGTACACCTCCTTCTTAAGTAAACCAGACTTGTAATACAACTCCGTTTCTATACCTCCCTTTGTGTTATAAAATTTCTCCCACTCCAACTGATCAGGAATATCTTCACTCCAAAATTCTATTGCTTTTAAAACCCCTTTAGAACTGTAGTATTTCCACTCCCCTTTTTTTACATTTTTC
>JAYYEV010000078.1:0-45646 GCA_036159515.1 Bacteroidota bacterium
GACATTGATGTATTTCCCTATAATAATCCTCATTTGAAATTCCATAGTCCACCTCTACACTAGGTTTTTTGGATACACTAATTATTTTTCTTAACTCTTTGCTCTTACACAAATAACAATTCATAATATCATTATATATTCTTGATTCCTTCTCTATTATATTGAATTAAAAACATAAATTTAATCAAACATTTTCCATTCTAACTTTTGATGTTCCACTACATCACAATTAATTTTTTTACCAATTACTTTGTAAAAGTCTCTTGCATCTATGCCGTGATTAGGCCTTAATATGGTTAAACTATCTTCATCAATTATCTCACCTTTTTTAATGTCCCTGTTAGGGTAAACAGCTCTTCTAAATGAAATTTCATGAGCATGATCTAATTCAATTTGGGTTGGTTTTTTGATCTGCTCCCCTTTTAAACTAAAAATTAGTTTAATCTCATCTATTAATTCTTTTACTTCATGAGGGGTTAACGATACTTTGTGGTCTCTAAAAGATTTTCCTTCTCTTGCATCCGTAAAATGAAATTCTAATATTTCAGCACCCATGGCAATAGCATATTTTAGCGCTTGGCTGCCTTCAGTATGATCAGAATAACCAATTGTTAGGTTGGTTAATTTTTTAAATGCTGACATCACACTCAAATGTGCATCGCTGGGTAATATGGGATACATGCTGGTGCACTGAAGAATAGCTAGCATATCCTTACTTTTATATAAAGGATTAACCTTTTGAATGTACTCAATACAATCTAATACTTCTTTTTCTGTCGATAATCCAGTTGAAATAATGATTGGCTTTTCTTTTTTTAAGGTTTTTTTAATTACCGGGTAGGCAGTAAGATCGCCACTTCCAATTTTGTATATAGGAATAAAAGAATCAATCCAGCTTATGGCATCCATGTCCCACACTGAAGACATGTAGCCTATTCCTGCATCTGTAACCATATTCGCTAACTCCAAATGTTGCTCATTCGTGAGTTCAAATTTTTTAAAATGTTGGTTTCTAATGGGGCTTTCTAACTTAGAGACAAGGCTGTCTCCTGTGTAGATTTGGAACTTGATGAAATCTACGTCAGTATCAATGGCAAGTTGAGTAAGTTTTTTGGCATATTCAAAGTTTCCCTCATGATTACCACCTATTTCTGCAATAAGTAATGGACCAAATTTACCCTTAAAGTTTCCCATGCAGTAAAAGTATGAAAATCTAATGAAGTCGCTGAATTTCTATCATTCGTTTAAAAACATCTTCAAAATCATATTTAGTGTGATCTTGCTTAAATGAATTTAAAATTTGATTGGCCAACATAAAATCATTTTCCGTATCAATAGCTAATTGAGCGCCTGCAGCTTGCGGTAGTGTGTGATTGATAAAATGATAAAAATTTCCACACTCTGGGTGCTCATACATGTAGTTTGTAACATGTTCCTGATATTTAGACTCATTGAACTTGTTAAATAACTTTTTGTAAAAGTTTACATTGACAATTTCCACACTTATTCCCTTAGGGAATGTTCTGTCCTTTACATTGCTTACTAAATCATAATGACCTAAATCTAACACTGAAATCATTTCTGAAATCAGTTTGTGATCTAAAAATAAATTATCACCATTTATTCTAATTGCATAATCAAAATGGAACTTTAAGCCAGCATGTAAAAATCGCTCAGCGACATTTTCAAGATTTCCTCTGTAATATTTTATTTTATTTTTGATGCAATAATCCACAATAGGCTGATCGGTTGCATTTATAGAAGTGGCTACAATAATATCATTTAAATTTTCAACACATTTTAGTCTTTCTATTATGTAGGTTAAGACTGCTTTATTATTGATTTTTTTTAGGATTTTACCGGGAAGTCTAGATGAGTTATACCTACATATTACTACTGCTCCAATATTCATTTTCTTTCACTAATCTTTTTTGCGGGAATTCCACCATGTATTTCATATGCTTTAACATCCGATTTCACAATGGCACCAGCGGCAATTACGGCACCATTTTCAATAGTTACCCCTTTTAAAATTTTTGCTCCTGTTCCGATCCAAACATCATTTCCAATTTTTACAGGTGCTGTGTTATTAGGTTGCTCATTAATCCGTTTTTCTTTCTCAATATTATGATCACTATCAACTATGTAAACGAAGGGAGCTATTAAACAATCATTTCCAATTTCTATTGATTCTGAACTGAACAAAAAACTATGATATCCAAATGTGGTATTTTTTCCAATATGTACCTTTGCATTTTCGTTACAGCTACAAATTCTTGCTCCTTCTTTAAGAACCACATTGTCTTCAATACGTACATTTTTAGGGAACCTTAAAATTTTTACATTTTTTTCAATGAAAACACTTTTCCCTAAAGTATTTACTTTCCTTCGTACGATAAATTGACGAATTTTGTGAAGAAAAGTAAACTTAAGATGTTCTCTAAGCTGATTTGTAGTATTAGACATAGCAGAAAGGTCAAACGTATTTGCGTTTAAATATAAGGTAGAATTGTTAATTTCGTTTTTAAAATGAATTCAAAGTACAACAATAGACTAATCAATTTCTTTCAAATTGCTGGTGACTTTGTACTCATAAATCTATCTTTTTTACTCGCTTATTTTATTAAGTTTGGTTCATTAACTGCCTATTTAAGCGATAAGTATTTTACTTTACTTCTAGTATTTAATTTATGTTGGTTTCTTTCTACATACATTGTTAGAGCATATGAAAACAACCAGTTTAAAAAAGTAGAGAAGATAATTTTAAATCTCATTCAGCTTTTTATTCTTCAAGCTTTATTAATTACTGCATTCTGGGTTTTTAGAAAAGCCTATTATTACTCTAGAGAACATTTACTCATAACATATGCTCTCTTGGTTGCTTCAGTTTCTCTATGGAGATTTTTATTTCAATTTCAATTTAACAGAATTAGAAAAAAAGGTCTCAACTTTAGAAAAGTAATTATAGTAGGCGCAGGACAACTATCTAATGAGCTGCTGGGTGTTTTCAAAAACAATAAAGAATTGGGATATAAATTTTTAGGATTTTTTTCTGATACTAAAAGTAGTATATCCGAGTTAAAAGGAAAGGTTAACAATGTTTATGATTTTTGCAGAAAACATGGTGTGGATGAGATATATTGTTCAATTTCAGATTTAAATCCGGACCAATTAAGAAAGTTGACAGAATTTTCTCATAATAACCTTATCAGAATTAAAATGATCCCCGATGTGAGAGGGTTTCTAAATCGTCATTTAACAATTGATTTTTATGAACATGTTCCTGTATTAACATTTAGGAATATTCCCTTGGATGATTATGCAAATAGATTTATCAAAAGATTGTTTGATTTATTATTTTCAACGTCAGTGATCTTATTTGTTCTAAGTTGGTTGTATCCATTATTAGCCATTTTGATCAAATTAAATTCTAAAGGTCCTGTATTATTTAAACAAATGCGCTCGGGTAAGAATAATTTTGACTTTAAATGCCTGAAATTTAGAACTATGCATGTTAATTCAGATGCTGACCATATACAGGCTACTAAAAGAGACAACAGGATTACCAGTTTGGGTTTATTTTTAAGAAAAACAAGTTTAGATGAAATGCCTCAATTCTTTAATGTTTTCTTTGGTCATATGTCCATTGTTGGTCCAAGACCACATATGAAAAAACATACCCAAGAATATGCTGTTACAGTAGACAAATACATGTTTAGACACTTTGTAAAGCCAGGTATTACAGGACTAGCCCAAGTGAAGGGATTAAGAGGTGAAACAAAAAGTTCATTGGCAATGGAGCATCGTATTCGATTAGATACCCTATACATTGAAAACTGGTCTCTAATCTTAGATATTAAAATTATTGTGCTAACTATAATAAATCTATTTAAAGGAGATGAAAAAGCGTATTAGTTTTTGTAATCTTTGTGCTGATGTTTAAAATTTCTATTCCTTATGTCTTCAAAAAAGATATTATTTGTAGCGCACCATAGATTAGATCGAAGTCCAGGACAACGATATCGTTTTGAACAAGTATTTGATTACTTAGAACTAAAAGGATTAGAATGTGTATTAGCAAACATTATCGATGAAGATGACGAATATTCTTTGTATCAATCTAACAACATCATAAGAAAACTCTGGATTGGTATTAAGTCATATAAAAAGAGATTTCAAGATCTTTTAAATTCTGAAAAATTTGACCTAATTGTAATTTACAGGGAAGCATTACCAACCAGAACTACTTTTTTCGAAAAGGCAGTCTCTAAAAAGAAAATTCCAATATTATTTGACTTTGATGATGCCATTTGGATAAAGGACGTATCAAATGTAAATAAGAAAATTTCATGGTTTAAAGATGAAAAGAAAATTGAGCGTGTTCTTCCACTCTGCGATCATATCACCTGCGGTAATAAATACCTTGCAGAATATGCTAAGAAATACAATAATAATGTAACCATAATTCCTTCTAGTGTAGATACTTCTCTTTATAAACCTCAGCAAAGAAAATCAATTGGTGCTGTCAAAATTGGATGGGTTGGAAGTCATACCACAGTTAAGCATTTTGAATCTATCTCTTCTGTGTTTTTAAAATTGAAATTAAAATACAAGGATCGAATAGAATTTACTGTAATTGGTGATGAAAACTACATAAATAGAAAATTAAATATTAAAGGAGTGAAATGGGAAAATGACAGTGAAGTTGAATTATTCAATTCATTTGACATTGGAATTATGCCACTCCCTAACAATGAATGGACCAAAGGAAAATGTGGAATGAAGGGGTTGTTATACATGTCTGTTGGTATCCCAACGGTCATGTCCAAAGTGGGAATGAATCATGAAATAATTAATCATGGAGAGAACGGTTTTCTAGCCTCAGATGAAGATCAATGGATACAAACTCTTTCAAATCTTATTGAGGACAAGGAATTAAGAAAAATAATAGGAGAAAAGGGTAGAGAGACCGTGTTGGATTATTATTCAAAAGATACTGTAAAAGAAAAATATTATCAACTTTATAACTCACTAATTGAAAAAAATGAAAAAAACAGCATTATTCCAAAAACACATTGATTTAGGTGCGAAAATGGTTCCATTTGCAGGATTTGAAATGCCAGTACAGTATACTGGAGTGAATGATGAACATAGATCCGTTAGGGAAGGGGTAGGTGTTTTTGATGTATCCCACATGGGAGAATTTTTAGTGTCTGGACCAAATGCATTTTCATTAATTCAAAAAATATCGAGCAATGATGCTTCATTGCTATTTCCTGGAAGAGCACAATATGCATATCTCCCCAATAATAATGGAGGTGTGGTTGACGATATGATTGTCTACATGCTTTCTGATGAAAAATACATGTTGGTAGTAAACGCATCAAATCTAGAAAAAGATTGGAATTGGATAGAACAACATAATGATGTTGGTGCTGAGCTTAAAAATGTATCAGATGATTATTCTTTACTGGCATTACAAGGACCTAAGGCAATTGATTTACTTCAGAAGCTATCGAACGAAAATCTAGATGCCATTAAATTTTATCATTTTATTCAAGGAGATTTAGGAAATGTACACGATGTAATCATTTCAGCCACTGGGTATACCGGATCAGGTGGTTTTGAACTTTATGTTAAAAATAAAGACGCTGAAACACTCTGGAACTTGTTATTTGAAGTTGGTCAAGAATTTGAACTAAAACCAGCAGGTTTAGCGGCTAGAGATACATTGAGATTAGAAATGGGATATTGTCTATATGGAAACGAAATTGATGAGACTACTTCACCTATATCCGCTGGATTAGGTTGGGTGACTAAGTTCTCAAAGAATTTTGTGGGTATGGAAAAAATCCTTTCCGATAAGGATAATGGAACAGAAAATAAATTAATTGCATTTGAATTATTAGAGAGAGGTATTCCAAGAAAAGACTACACCATTATTAATTCAAATAATGAAGTAGTGGGAAGAGTTACTTCTGGTACTATGAGCCCAAGTACTCAAAAAGCTATTGGATTGGGATATGTGAAGAAAACAGAATTAACAGAAGAAAATCAGCTCGCATTAGCTATTCGTAATAAATCAGTTCCTTTGAAAGTGGTTAAGCTCCCTTTTTATAAAGGTTAAAGATACTTAACCCACAAGACCGTTTATGACGAACTCGACCTCTTTTCTTGCCTTAATTGGGTTTTTTAATATGCTCGTTACATATTTTGGAGAAAAGGCCAATTCTCTTGCAATCATCTCTTTGTAAATATCATAATATTGGATAGAATTTTTTCCAGTTAATAGGGGTTCTAGCGATTTTCCAGATTTCCAATGATTATATATTCTAATAAAGCCTTTTAAATATAAATGGTCCTTTGTAAAACCACCACCTCTAAAAATTCTTGTGGTAATGATAAAAGCTTCATTGGGATCAATATAGTATGAGTTGACCAATTCATGATAAACGGCTTTAAAATCTAATCCGTTAATCATCATATCAACCCCTACAACTCTAAACGCTAATTCTTTTAATCTTTTAATGGACAGAAATCCAGAAAGGTATTCGGTTAGTACTGCTATACCTTCTTGGGTATATGTATTGGTTGGAAACCCAAGTTTAAAAATATTTAAAGGTTGGTTTACTGCATTTATGGTGGTTACCATGTGTACTCCTATTTCATGATGAACTAGAGATTTGACGCTATCTACTGATAGTTGCGTTCCTTTTTTCAAAAGAACTTTTCTATCATAGTTAAGTACCATTATTTCTGCGGTGAGGTTTTTGGTGATTTCTACTTTTGCATCAAATCCATAGTTTGAAATTTCATTTTCAAAAACATCTTTTACCTCTTCTATATTCATTAGCTCTGGGGTTGAGCTTTCGTCAGGACAATTCAGAATAAAGTGAGCATTTCTGAGGTCGATTTCATTGGGCTGTCCAAAATAACGGAGGGAATTAAAGAAGAATTTATTGGTCCCAATGGTGTTGAGCATATCAATTTTATCCGCATAACTTTGTATTACGTCATGATATACTTTAGCAATAGAAACGTCTTTTATATTTTCTAATTTTAATGCAAATAGCTTCCGTTTAAATTCAAACGGATGCTCTACAATTTGACGATATTTAAATACTGGGTTTTGTACTCCTTTATTTTTTAAAAATCGCTTTTGTTGGGTTTCTAAATTAAGAGGGGTGATGTAATTAAGTATTTCTAATTTTTTGGTAAGTTGATAAAGCTCTTGATCAACTTTTTTAAGTTCATTGTCAATTCCAAATGACAATAGTGATTTTCGTTTTACTTTTAATTTGAGTGCATTTTTAACAAAAAACGCACTGGTTTCAATGATTATCTTTTTAAATCCTTCTTCTAAATCATTAATTACCAAGGGATAATCACTTCCGTCTAATTCATTACAATATATTTTCTTAACTTCTGTAGCAAATACGAGTGTATCGTTAAATCTATTGGTAATATGAGTTAAGAAATATCCATTTCCTTGAAAAGGTCCGTTAATCTCAGTTGTGTTTTCAACACTTCTGATGGTGATGCTTTTTAATTTTTCGTACCAAAAGTCAATAGTCTTTTTATACCTTATCTGATCCACATTTGCAGTTCCAATATTAAACACAGGAACTTCTTTTTGATGTCTAACAAAATTGTAAGAATGCATGTCATATACTAAACATCCACCAAATTTTTCTTCAATAAATTGAATTAATGTATCTATGACTCTGTAAAAGTTCTCATGTTTTTTTAGACTTTCTTTTTCTAAAGATTTTGAAAGTGGTTTTTTCCAGACTGGTTTACCCCATGCATCCTTATAAACACATTTTTTAGGGCTTCGGTTTAGATCATATTCGAATCTAGAGTCTAACCCTACTATAGTAAGTGGCATAGATGAAATAAATGTATCCGTATGTGGATCTTCTTCATACCATCTCTCATACTCCGAATGAAGAACTTTGTCTTTTAAGTTATTTCTAAAGTTGTGACCGGCATGAATAGCAGCACATACATATGGAATGTAGTCTCTAATTTTAATATGAAAAGAGTGGTCAATAGGAACGGCTTCAAAAACCTCACCTTTCTTTATTTTTTTAATGATATGATCAATGGTAAGTACCTCTGCTTGAATCATTAGCTTATTCTAGCATTAATCAATTGTTCAGCGAAATCAATTATATGTTCTTGAAGATTATCACTTCTTTCCTCATTAATTTCTGCAAATCCACCAGGACTACATACATTTACTTCAATGAGTTTATTTCCCATTAAATCAAGCCCAACTAGAAAAAGTCCATCTTCCACTAGTTTAGGTCCAATTGTTTCACATAGCTTCTTTTCATTTTCATTTAATTCGTGAGTCACACAATGCCCACCTGCGTGAACGTTAGATCTGTGGTCATCTTTTGCAGGGACACGTCTCATTGAGCCTATTGGTTTTCCATTAAGCATAATAACCCGCACGTCCCCTTTTAACTCTGTTTCAATAAATTCCTGTAGGATGATATAATTATTTTTACCTCCCTGATTAATATAAAAATCTAATAATGAATTCACATTGTGATTTGAGGTAGCAGAAGATTTATCTAGTAATATGACTCCACTTCCTCCAAAGCCGTCCATGGGTTTTAGGATAAACTTATCATTATCATATTCTTGGATTACCTTTTTGAGGTATTTTGGGTTTCGTGATACGGTAGTAAGTGGGATATATCTTTTACTCTTATCTGTATCAGAGTGCATGTTTGCCAATGTAGCAGGATAAATTTTATTATTTGCTTTTCTAAGCCCTGATATGGAATTGATAAAAAACACATCATTTTCTAATGTATCCATGAAGTTAAGTAAGTGATTATCTAATGGTGGATTATCTCTAAAAAACACTACATCATGTTCGCTCATTTTTATAAATTCTTCTTTTAATGTACAGCTGCGATAGAATTCTATAAAATTTTCCTCTTCCAAATTATTAGAAGAAATAACATAGGTATTAGCCCAAACTTCAGTTCGTCTAATTGCCATTTCGTTAGGATAAATTGCGGTTACTTTATGACCTCTTAATAAACATTCTTTGATGAGCCTAAGTGTAGAATCAAATTTTGGTTTTACACTTTCCCAATTGTACATCACAAAACCTATGTTCATATGCTAAGTATATATGCAGAATAAAAATATAATTTAAAGCGTATTAATTTCATTTTTTATTTCAATTTTAAATAAAAAAGCAAAATGAAAGTATTGATTTCACCAACAAAGACTATGTCAATTAGTTCTTCTTTTAAACATAAAACTACAAAACCTATTTTTTTGGATGAAGCCATAAGGATTAATAAAGCACTTTTGAAATGGAATCAAAATGACTTCAAACTTAAAATGAAATTGAGTGATAAGCTTACCTCATCCGTATTTAAAAATATACAACAATGGTCAACTACTCATGATCAAAACAGACAAGCTATTTTTTCTTATCAAGGTACTGCTTTTAAGCACATGGATACAAGTTTATGGAGTGAACAAGATTTAATTTTTTCTCAAAACTGTATTTTGATTCTAAGTGCCTATTACGGTTTACTAAGACCGCTCGACCAAATAGCACCATATCGATTAGAAATGGGTATTTCTCATCCAGTAATGGAAGGTTATAAAACCATGTATGAATTTTGGAGAAAAAAAATTACAGAAAACTTGAATCAATTGGAGGATGAAATTATTATAAATCTGGCTAGCAATGAATACAGTCAAGTAATTATAAAAGATCAATTACATAAAAAATGGATTAATTGTGATTTTTATGAAATGAGGAACGGTACACCTAAAATAGTCGGTAACTATGCAAAAGCAGCAAGAGGTCTAATGGTTAAATATATAGTCAAAAATAAGATCAATACTGTTCAAGATCTCATGCATTTTAAGGAGGGGGATTATAGGCTGGATGTAGTTAATTCATCCGAACAGAGTTTAAAGTTTGTCAGATGATTATTGGCTATCTTTTGGCAAAATCTTTTGCAAAGTAGCTTAGAATCACATCTGCACCAGCTCTTTTAATACTAGTTAGAATTTCCATGTAAGTATTTTCATAATCTAACCACCCTTTTTCTGAAGCAGCATGAACCATAGCATACTCTCCGCTTACATTGTATGCACTTATAGGTAGGTTGGAATTTTCACTAAGAGTTTGAATCACATCTAAATAACTAAGTGCTGGCTTTACCATTAAAAAATCAGCACCTTCTAATTCATCTAATTCAGCTTCTATCAGCGCCTCTCTTTTGTTTCTTGGGTCCATTTGATACGTTTTTTTATCTCCAGATTTAGGAGCAGAATCTAGCGCCTCTCTAAATGGACCATAAAAAGAACTAGCGTATTTTGCAGTGTAGCTCATTATGCTTATCTCTTGAAATCCACCCTCGTCTAATTGCTCTCGAATTAATTTTATTCTTCCATCCATCATGTCAGAAGGTCCTATAATATCGATGCCTGCTTGAGCTTGTGCTATGGCCATTTTAGCTAAAATAGGTAAGGTTTTATCATTACTTATTTTCCCATTTTCCACAAAACCGTCATGACCGTCCGAAGAATAGGGGTCCATGGCCACATCACTCATCAAGGAAATTTCAGGAAATTTTTCTTTAATTGAACGTATTGCTTTTAGATAAAAGTTGTCTTCATGGTAACTGTAACTAGCTACTTTATCTTTCAAATTATCATCCACTACAGGAAACAATACATACTGTTGAAGTCCTAAATTACAGCATTCTTCTAATTCATATAGCAACAAATCAAGAGACCATCTAAAACAGTTAGGCATAGATTTAATGGGTAATTTAACGTTATTCCCATCCACTATGAATAGCGGATAAATTAAATCACTTTTATGTACTTGGGTTTCAGCAATCATATTTCTGATTGCTTCTGATTTTCTATTTCTCCTAGGTCTTTGCAGCATTTATTTTAAGTAATTAAATGTTTGCCCTTCTTTAAGTGCTAATAAACTGTGATAAATAAGGTCTATCACGGCATTAACATCATCTTTTGAACACATTTCTACAGTAGTGTGCATGTACCTTAAAGGTAAAGATATTAACGCAGAAGCTACACCTTTATTGGAATAGGCAAATGCGTCTGTGTCTGTACCTGTACTTCTAGAGGCAGCGAGTCGTTGAAAAGAAATATTATTTTTTTCTGCTTGCTTGATGATGAATTTGAGTAAATTGTTTTGTACAGCAGGGCCATAACTTAAAACAGGACCCTTTCCAGACGATAAATCCCCTTCAACTATTTTTTTTATCATGGGTGTGTTTGTGTCATGACAAACATCTGTAACAATGGCTACATCTGGCTGGATTCGTTCAGCGATCATTTGTGCACCTCTTAATCCAATTTCTTCTTGTACAGCATTGGTGATATACAATCCAAATGGTAGTTTTTTCTTGTTTTTATGTAGAAGTCTTGCTACTTCTGCAATCATAAACCCTCCCATTCTGTTATCAAGAGCTCTTCCTACATAGTTGCTTTTGTTTAGAATCATGAATTCATCTTCATAGGTAACTACACATCCAACGTGAATCCCTAAAGCTTCAACTTCTTTTTTTGTTTTACATCCACAATCAAGGAAAATATTATCTTTTTTAGGTGGTTCTTCTTTCATCCCACCCAACCGTGTATGAATAGCTGGCCAACCAAAGACCGCTTTTACCATTCCTTTTTCAGTATGAATATTTACTCTTTTAGAAGGTGCAATTTGATGATCACTTCCACCATTTCTTCTTAAATAAATAAATCCGTTGTCCGTAATGTAGTGCACAAACCAAGAAATTTCATCTGCATGTGCTTCAATGACAACTTTGTACTTTGCTTTAGGGTTGATTACTCCAACCACTGTTCCATAGGTGTCTACAATGTGTTCGTCAATGTATGGCTTAATGTAGTCTAACCATACTTTTTGGCCTGTCGATTCAAAGCCAGTTGGAGAAGCTGTATTTAAATAATGCGCTAAGAATTTTTCAGAGCTTGAAGTGATGTGGTTTATTTTTTTAGTCATTTTTATCTTCTTTTTTCTGTTTCTTCTTCTTTTTTCCTAGTTTAAAATTGAGGCCAAAATCAAAATCAATAGATGAATTCCTATATTCACCTTCATTAATTATTCTCATTCCTCTTTCATACAATGCATCGAATCCAATTGATATACGTTCATGAAATTGATAATCAAATCCAATACCATAAACAACTCCAAAATCAATATTGTCATACTCACTTAAACCAATTCTTCCTCTTGTGTCACTATCATTCAATTGAGTTCCGTCCGGTTCATAACTCACGATTTCGTCTTTCACTTTAAAACCAACATATGGCCCAATATTTAAATCCACTTTGAATTTGTTTCCAAATCCAATATGCATAAAGGCTGGAATATCAAAATAGTTTAATACTTGAGTAACATTTTCTAAACTTGTGGAAGTGTCAGGTAATTGGAATTCATCCATTTGCCAACCCCTGTTTTCGATGTCAAAATCAGCTTTTAACGCAAATATTCTATTGAAATGATATACTAGGGTAAGTCCGTATAGATTTCCTTGAAAACTTTCTCCGTTAATAGGAGAGTCGTCTACTATGGGGTTATTTATATTTATACCTCCGTTAATTCCAATATCCCATCGATAAAACCCCTTTTTTTCTTTTTTTTCATTTTCATTGTCCGATTTTTGTGAAAAAACTAAAACAGGTATTGCTAAAGTTAATATGGTTAGTAATTTTTTCATTTGGAATTTTTTGATTATGGATATAAAATTAGTTATAAATCGTTTTTAAAGTGACGTTGATCATTTTTTTATTGAATGGGAGTAAATTATAACTTAATATGATTGCCTTAAAACCCTTTTATTTCAATTTAAAAACATAAAACATTTTGATTCTATTATTTTCTAATTTTTAGTTTTGTAAGGTGAACAAACACATAAAGCCATATCAGAATTCGGATCTTTCAAAAAAGAAACAAGTAGAGCAAATGTTTGATAATATTTCTCATAAGTATGATTTCCTTAATCATTTTTTAAGTTTTGGCATTGATAAAATTTGGAGGAACAAAACTATCAAAATAGTAAGCGAGAATAATCCTAAATATATTTTAGATGTAGCCACTGGTACTGGAGATTTAGCTTTTGTGGCACAAAAAAAACTGAATCCCAATAAAATTGTTGGACTTGATTTATCAAACGGGATGCTTAACGTCGGTCGACAAAAGAGCAAAAAAAGAGGTTTGGAAGAAATTATTGAATTTACACAAGGTGATTCAGAAAAACTACCCTTTGAAGATAATTTATTTGATGCGGTAATGGTAAGTTTTGGAGTTAGAAATTTTGAAAACCTGGTGGTAGGTTTATCAGAAATCAATAGAGTATTAAAAAAAGATGGAAAAATAACAGTATTAGAATTTTCAAAGCCAAATAAATTTCCAGTCAAACAAGCATATGGAATATACTCAAGGTACATTTTACCCATATTTGGAGCTGCTATATCTAAGGATAAGTCTGCTTACCAATATTTACCCGAATCAGTAGCCGCATTTCCAGAAGGTGAATTCTTTTTGAGTAAACTTGAGTCAGCAGGATTTAGTTCTTTTTTTATGAAAAGACTTTCTGGGGGTATAGCAACAATCTATTCTGCAAAAAAATAACAATACTATATAGCTTTTATTATATTTGGACTGCTGTGAAAAAATCACTTATTATATCGCTGTTTTTTCTAGCTTACTTAGCTCCCAATACTGTGTTTGCGCAGTACTCAAAGTTAGCTGGTTTTGATGATAAGTTAATCCATTTTGGATTTGCTCTTAGCTATAATAATGCAGATTTTTACATTCAAAGATCTATTGAACATCAGTTTGCTGACGACTCACTACAATCCCTTGTTGTAGCTTCTAAACCAGGTTTTACCTTGGGTGTAATTTCATCTTTAAATTTTAATCCAAATTTTAAACTTAGGTTTGCTATCCCTTCACTTTCATTTCAAGAAAGAGACTTGGTATATACTTATCTAGACCCCTCAAATGGTTTAACAACTGTAATGACAAAAGCTATACGCCCTGTATACTTAGAATTTCCAGCCATGTTTAAATTTAGGACTGACAGAATAGATAATTGGGCTGCTTATGGAATAACTGGAATCCGTTTTGGTATTGATATGGCTTCTGATAAAGATGTCAATAATCTATCTGCTTCACCCGAAGATCAAATTGTTAAATTAAAAAAGACTGATTTTGGTTTTGAAGTGGGAGGTGGATTTGATTTCTTTCTTGAGTATTTTAAATTTGGTATAGAGTTAAAGTTAGGTGCAGGAATGATGAATCTCCATCTTGATGAGGGTACTTCATTTGATAACCCAATTGATTTCTTGCGTTCCAAAGTTTACACGCTCTCGTTAACCTTTGAAGGATAACCGCTTAATTTCATTTGCGACTATTCCAACCGATATACTAACATTAAGAGATTCTGCTTTTCCAAATTTTGGAATCTGAAGTTGTACATCACTCAAATTTTCAATTTGTTTAGATATCCCATTTGCCTCATTTCCGAAAACTATAATACTGCTCTGTTGAATAGCATGATTATATAGGTTATTCCCATTCATCTGAGTAGTTACTATTTTATGTGAACTAAATTCTTCTAGAACAGTTTTAAATTCTTTGTAAATAACGTTAACTCTAAAAACAGAACCCATACTAGCCATCACGGTTTTCGAATTATAAGCATCTACAGTATGAGGCGAACAAATTACTTGATTAAATCCAAACCAGTCTAACGTTCTCACTATGGTGCCTAAGTTGCCTGGGTCATTTATTTGATCTAGATAAAATAAAATGGGCTTTTTCTCAATTTTATAGTTTACTTCCGGAATTTTAACAATAGCTATATAAGGGCTTGGATTTTTTAGATGGCTTATCCTTGTAGCTTCTTTAGTAGTTATTTGAATAGCATCTACAAAATCAGCATTATTTGAATCTGTAGTGCATATACATAACACTTCAAAATTACTTTTTACTAATTCCAAGCAATTTTTCTTTCCTTCTACAATAAAAAGACCGAGTTCCTGTCGCTTTGTTTTGCGATGGAGTGAACTAAAATCCCTTAAATCATTTTTGCTGAGAGGCATATTGTTATTTTTGTTGTCATGTTTAAAATGATTTTTAAAAATATCAATAATAAAAACATAATTAAGTTATGGAGCTTATACATTTTTATCTCTGCCACTGCATCATGTAATATTTCGAAACACGTGGAAGAAGATAAACTACTTATAAAAAAGGTAGATATTGAAATGATGAAATCTGACTTCCTATCCCAAATTGATACGGAGGAACTTAAGGAAGTTATGAAGGTAAAATCGAACAGAAAGATTTTAAATCTTTTTCGATTTCACTTAAGGCTTTATAATTTTTCAAACACCAATAAAATTCAAAAAAAGGTATTAAAAAGAGAAGAAAAAACGAAATTAAAAAATCAAAAAATTGAATTAAATAATAATAAACGTTTAGCGCAAGACTCCACATATAAGAAAAAACCACTCTCAGAGAGAAAATTAACTTTAGGTGAAAAATTTCAAAGAGCTGGAGAGTCACCATCCATATATAGTGAATTGATGAGCGAAAGATCAAAAATTCAATTAAAAAACTATTTATTTAATAAAGGTTTTTTTGAAGCTAATATCGCAGACTCCATTAGCTTTAAGAGAAATAATCAAGTAAACGTATACTATCAAGTTTCACTTGGACCTCTAACTACCGTTAATAACTTTAAATTGACTTCTAATGACTCTATTATTAATCAGCAGGTTGATAAACTTGAGGAGAGAATATTTATTAAAAACGGACATGCATTCGACTCAGATCTATTGAAATTACAGCGTAATAGTTTAACAAGTTATTTACAAAACAATGGTTTTTACACTTTTAATAAGGAATTTATTTATTACAAAATTGATTCGGCAAATCTCAAACATAAGGTAGACATTACCATGGGGATTCAAAACTATAAAAAGGTAAATGAAGACAATAATTTATTTGAATTGCCTCACAAACAATATTATTTAAATCAAGTTAATGTTAAAATAACTAAATCACTTATCAATCAAGATTGGGACTGTAGAGACACTACCACATCTAAATCCCTGAATATTTTAAACTGTCAGCCTATTACATATCAAAAGCGATTGTTAAAAAACGCCATTACTTTTAAGAATGGTGGGTTGTATCAAAAATCAGATGCCATAGAAACCTACAAAAGGCTAATAAGTTTAGGATTATTTAAATCTGTACTTCTTTCATTTGATACCATCCATCAAAATCAATTAAATGCCCAAATAGATTTAGTTCCTGCTAAAACCCAACATTTTTCCATTTCAGTTGACGGAACTAATAATGATGGTTTATTTGGTGTTGAGGGCAGTATGAATTATGCTCATAAAAATCTGCTTCATGGAGGAGAACGATTTCTATTATCCATGAAAGGAGCATTAGAAATGCAATTATTACTTACTGATAATGATAGTTCTTCTAATCAAAATAGTTTCAATACGGTAGAATGGGGGCCAGAAATACATTTTTACATTCCTAAGTATTTTTTAATAAATAGGTTAGGGCCTCTTAAAAAACACACCAATGCTAAAACTGATATCACTTTATCACTCAACTATCAGAAAAGGCCTGATTTTACACGCTGGAATCAAGAATTTTCATATGGTTGGGTAATTCATGAAAAAAAGCCCATTACTTGGCATATAAACCCCATATTGATAAGTGCTATTGATATAGAAAATTCAACAGCTTTTCAGTTACAAATCGATTCCATTAACGATCAATTTTTAGCGGCTAGCTTCCAAGACCATATTGTGGCAGGAAGTGTTTTTAGCTTTGAATACAATTCCCAAAAGACTAAGTTAAATAGAAATGAATTTTATGCTAAAGCTACAGTGGAATCTGCGGGTGGGTTATTATATCAAATTCATGAGCTTATGGGGAAGGAAAAAAACAATGTAACTAATAGTTACGATTTACTGGGGATTCGATATGCTCATTATAAAAAGGCAAGTGTAGACCTTAGGTATTATCAGCCTGTTTTCTATCAATCTAAAATGGTATATAGGTTTTTTGGTGGTGTGGGCATCCCTCAATCAAATTTAAGTGAAGCATTACCCTTTGAAAAAAGCTTTTTTTCAGGCGGTGCAAATAGCATGAGAGCTTGGAGAGCTAGATCATTAGGTCCGGGCCGGTTTTATGACAGTATCACTAGATATGATAAAATTGGAGATATTCAATTAGAGGCTAATATAGAAGCTAGATTCCCCTTAAACGAATGGGTTGAAGGAGCTCTTTTTGTGGACATGGGAAATGTCTGGTTGTCTAAAGAAGATCCTGTAAGAATCGATGGGCAATTTAAGTGGAATTCATTTATAAATGATATTGCTGTGGGAGGTGGATTTGGTCTCCGTTTAAATTTTGATTTTTTCATTGTAAGGGCTGATTTAGCTATTCCATTAAGAAATCCAGTAATTGATTCGGGTAACGATGCTATTGATATTACTAATCCTTGGATTTTCAATGGACCTTTTGATGTGAGAAAAAATTACCACCCCTTACAATTCAATCTAGGAATAGGATACCCTTTTTGAGGATATCTTTTTATTAAATTATTATCATGGTTATTATTAAGTTTATACATTTGATTTCAAATTTTTCAAATAAGTAAGATGAGCGTTATAAAGCCTGGTGTAGCCACAGGAGATCAAGTACAGGAAATATTTAAATTAGCAAAAGCGAAAAAATTCGCTCTACCAGCCGTTAATGTGATTAGTTCTAGTAGTGTAAATGCTGTTTTGGAAACGGCTAAAGAATTAAATTCACCCGTTATCATTCAGTTTTCTAACGGAGGTGCTGCATTTAATGCAGGGAAATCATTAGACAACACGGACCAAGCTGCTGCGGTAGCGGGGTCAATTGCGGGTGCTCAGCATGTTCATACTATGGCTAAAGCATATGGTGTTCCAGTCATTTTGCATACAGATCATTGTGCTAAAAAATTATTGCCATGGATTGATGGTTTAATTGAGGCCAGTGAAGCACATTACAAAGAACATGGTTATCCGTTGTACAGCTCTCATATGATTGATCTTTCAGAAGAAACTATTGAAGAAAATATTGCTATTTGCAAATCATACCTAGAACGAATGTCCAAAATTGGTATGACATTAGAAATAGAACTAGGTATCACAGGCGGTGAAGAAGATGGTGTAGACAATACGGATGTGGATGATTCTAAATTGTACACCCAACCAGAAGAGGTTGCATATGCCTTTGAAGAATTAAGTAAAGTGAGCGATAAGTTTACGGTGGCCGCTGCATTTGGCAATGTACATGGTGTATACAAGCCTGGAAATGTAAAATTGACGCCAAAAATATTAAAGAATTCTCAGAAATACATAACTGAGAAATACAATGTGGGCCACAATCATATTGATTTTGTATTTCACGGGGGATCAGGATCTTCAGTAGACGAAATTAGAGAAGCTATTGATTACGGTGTAATTAAAATGAATATTGATACCGACTTGCAATATGCCTACATGACTGGAGTTAGAGACTACTTTAGTGAAAAAAGAGAATATTTACAAGCTCAAATAGGTAATCCTGATGGAGAAGATTCGCCAAACAAAAAGCATTACGATCCAAGGGTTTGGGTTCGAAAAGCTGAAACTGCATTTGTAGACAGACTAAAGCAAGCCTTTGAAGATTTAAATAATGTAAACACCTTATAAATTTTAATATGAGTTCAGAAGCGCAAAACCCATGGTTTAAAAGAAGAGACAAAGGTATTGTTACCCCAACAACTCAAAAGAAGGAATCACCTGATGGATTTTGGTATAAAACCCCTACTGGAGATGTAATAGAGGTATCGGAATTACGAAAAAATATGAGTGTTACACCTAAAGAAGGGTACCATGTTCGTATTGGCTCTCAAGAATACTTTGAAATTATATTTGACAAACAACAATTTGAGCTTATTGCAGATGATTTGATTCCTGTAGATAAGTTAAAATTTGAGGACAAAAAGAAATATGCTGATCGAATTGTAGCTACTCAAGCCAAAACAGGTTTGAAAGATTCTATGCGTGCTGCATATGGTAAAACATCTGGTCATCCTATTGTGGTAGCTTGTATGGACTTTTCCTTCATTGGTGGGTCTATGGGGAATGTTATGGGTGAGAAAATAGCTCGTTCAGTGGAGATGGCTATTAAAAAGAAGTGCCCATTTATGTTAATTTCTAAATCGGGTGGTGCTAGAATGATGGAAGCTGGAATATCATTAATGCAAATGGCTAAAGCGTCTGCTAAATTGACTCAGCTATCTGCAGCTAAATTACCATATATTTCCTACTTAACTGATCCAACAACGGGAGGGGTAACTGCATCTTTTGCCATGTTAGGTGATTTAAATATTGCTGAACCAGGCGCATTAATAGGTTTTGCAGGACCAAGGGTAATAAAAGAAACGATAGGTCGTGATCTTCCAGAAGGTTTTCAAACCAGTGAGTTCTTACTGGAAAAAGGTTTTCTAGATTTTATTGTTGACAGAAGAGAGTTAAAAGAAAAGCTTAATCAAATCATCAATATGTTCAATAAGTAATGAAGCAACTTCTATTTGTTGTTTCGTTTTTCTCTTTTTGTGCTTTCACTGCACAAGACTCTTTGGTTATACATCAGCAGTTTTTTGGTAAACAAGAAACGGCCATGAAAATTCTTGGTGGTTGGTCAGCTGCTAATTTAGTATCAAGTCCTTTTTTAAAAACAACTGCCACTGAAAGTTGGCCTCATTTTCATCAAATGAATTTCAATTGGAACTTAGTTAACGCAGGTATTGCGGGTTTAGGTTATGCAGGCATTCAAAAGCGGAAGCAAAAATATTGGTCCTTATCTTCAATAGAAAAAGAAAGAAGCAAGCTAAGGAAAACACTAGCTATCAATATGGGCTTAGATGTATGCTATATTCTTACAGGTGTCATACTGAAAAGTAGGGCAGAGAAGGTCTCTTCAGAATATCAAAGTAGAAATATTGGTTTTGGTAATTCATTGATTCTACAAGGGGGATTTTTGTTAGTTTTTGACTGGGTTTTTGTAATTAGAATTAAAAAATAAATCCGCCTTTTTTTATCAGTTACCTCATGTTCTAACTTTCTAAACTGAATCGCAAACGGAATGATTACAGTTAGTTCTCTGAATTAGTTTATTAAATAAATGACACGAGATTCATTACATCTCCTTGTGTGATTTCACTATATTTTAAATTTTACTTAAAAGGGGGTTTTTAATAAATCGCTACTGAAACTACTTATTAATTAAAGCCTGAAATTTTTTTATTGATTTCAACACAAAATCTAATTTATAATTCCATCTTAAAAAATAATTAACTTTGTAAGACAAAGTACTACAATATGAGCAAAATTAATCCTAAAGAAGAGTTGGCTTCTATCCGAAATATGATGGAAAAGTCAAGCAAGTTTTCTAATCTGTCTGGTTTGTCTGTTTTTTTAACTGGACTTTTGACCATAATTGCTGCAAGTGTCATATATTTTGATATTGGATTTTCATATAGTGATGTAGAGATTTCATATAGTCAATTGATTCATAATGAGGGTACTAAGGAGAATCTAGATCAAAAGATAAGGCTTTTGTCACTTATTGCAAGTGTGATTCTTGTACTTTCTATAATTATTCTATACGTTACGGCTTCAAAAAAGACAAAAAAAGAGGGTATCAAACTATTTAACCCCACATTTCAGCGAACAGCAAGATCATTATTTGTACCACTTATTTCGGGAGGAATTTTTTCATTTTTTTTAATCCATCATCAAATATATGGACTAGTTGCACCTGCCACATTAATTTTCTATGGATTAGGTTTAATTGCTGCTAGTAGAAATAGTTATGAAGAACTTGAAATTCTCGGATACGTTCAATTAATGTTAGGAATTATAGCCTCTTATTTTATGGGTGCTGGGTTGTTATTTTGGGTTATTGGTTTTGGCTTGGGGCATATTCTCTTTGGTGGCTATTTACATTTTAAATATGATAAGGCTTAATGAAAGGCTTTGATCAATTAAATAAAGCTTTTGAATCTAGAGTTAGATTGGGTCTAATGTCAATCCTTAGTGTAAATAGTTGGGTTAGTTACAAGGAAATTAAGGACTTATTAGAAGTTACGGATGGTAACTTAGCAAGTCACATTCAATCATTAGAAAAGATAAAATACCTAGAAATTAAAAAACAATTTATAGGTAAAAAACCACTTACCACATATAAGGTAACAAAAACAGGTAAAGATGCATTTGAAAAACATATCGAAGGTTTAGAAAAACTTCTTCTTAAGTAAATTTGATATTAGATAATTTTGTTCCTTTGATCAAATTCATTTTCTTAGCATATTAAAATTTAAAACATGAAATTCAATTTTTTTAATTTATTAAGCATTACGCTGTTCTCATTTCTAGTATCCTGTGCAGGCTCAGAGTCAACAGATGTACAAGTAGAAGAATCTGTTCCAGAAGTAGAGGTTGAGGTATCAGAAGACCCCATAGATGACATTTTTTATCAAGTACCTAGCCCAAATGATTTATTTAACGTATTAAAGGATGCTGATATTTCTTACAATAAAGACATACTTAATGATTTAAATGTAGTAGAAACTTTAAATTCAAAAAAAGCAAAAGCTTTAAATTTTGGAGTTTTTGCTGCTGATTTGGCTTATGTTTCAAGTTTAGGTCAAATCGGAGATGCATCCCCAATTTTTGAAACAATACGTTCGCTTTCTAAGGATTTAGAAATAGAGAATGCTATGAACGATGTCATTTACTCTAGAATTCAAGATAATTTAGATGCTTCAAACCCAGATTCTTTATTTTCACTTTCAAATGAAACGTATTACAAAGCTTACGCATACCTCGATAATAATGATAGGGGAGATGTATTGGGTATGATTGTAGTTGGAGGTTGGGTTGAAGGACTCAATATTATCCTAAATTGTCAAGATTACAGTGACAGTTCTGAGGTGGTACAACGAATAGCCGACCAAAGATTAACTTTAGAAAATTTGTTAGTATTTGCGTCCAGAATTCAAAATGAGGATTTAGACAATATTATAGCAGAGTTAGCCCCAGTGGAAGAATTATTTAATGGCTTAGCAGTAACAGAAGATTCAGATTTCACTGCTGATGAGAGTGAAGAAGGTGTTGTGGTTTTCGGTGGAGGATCAACGGTTTCTTTTACTGAAGAAGATTTTAACAATTTGAAATCTATTGTAGCTGGAATCAGAGCATCTATTGTAGACGGAACACTATAATTTAATTTTTAAAGAATGAGAAATTTAATCCTATTAATATCTATTATTATTGCTGTCCCAGTTTCTTCTTGGGCACAGAATCAGTCCGAATGTTATAACACTGTTACATTCTGCCCCATTGGAAAAAGACTTGGATTTACACGTAATATGCAGAGTTTTAGTGGTGCTTTTGAACAAGGTGATACCTCAGAGGTTTCAATTGTTGTTTACAAAAACATGGAGTACAGAATTTCTGTATGCTCTCCTTCTCACCCTGAACTCGAAGGTCAATTACAATTCAAAATAGTTGAGTACGTAACCAAAGGCACTTGGGTTGAAAAGCCAAAATTTAAGGAGGAGACATATTATGATGAGGATGGAATGGAGCAAACTAGAAAAGTAGAAGATGGAGTGGTTAAAAAAAGAGTATATATCAAAGAACCTGTAGTTAGGTATGATAATACAGAAGATGAAATGAGTCAAGATTTTATTTTTCAGTCAAGCCAGACCAGAAAGTTGAGTGTAAAAGTATATGTCCCAGACGATGGAGATGACGAGATGTCTTCTGGATTATCCGGTAGTAATTACGCTTGTGTAGGATTACTTGTTGAACACCAACCCGGAATTATCACAGGATTTAGCAGATAGTTCTTTAAACCCTCAATTGAGGGTTTTTTTTTGTTATGAAAGATTTATTTACATCTAGTTCATACGTACTAATCATTTCACATCAAGGTCCAGATGGTGATTCAATTGGGTCTAGCGTAGCATTAGCTAGATACCTTAAAAAACTAAATGTTAAAAGTCATATTATATTTCCTGACCCATTCCCTTCATATTATGATTGGTTACTAGAAGGGGAGGATTTCACAGTAGCTAATTTGGATTCAGAAAGGTTATCTTCATTATTTGATAAGGGAGACTTAATTTGTTGTTTAGATTTCAATCACCTATATCGATGTGGTGATATCCTTCATCCTCTCGTGAAAAAACATGAAACAAACACCTTAGTTATAGACCATCACACCTACCCTGAACATTTCAGCAAATACGAATTTATTGATGATTCAGCTTCCTCAACTTGTGAGTTAATTTATCGATTAGTTCAAGAAAGTAAAGATCTTGATCTTATTGATCAGTCTATTTCTGAGGCAATATATACCGGTTTGGTTACGGATACGGGATCATTTAAATTTTCTTCTACATCTTCATATACCCACCAGGTAGCCTCACAATTGATGAAGACAAATTTTAATCATACGCGGATACAACAAAGAATAAGTGATGAAAATAGTATTTCTAGACTTCATCTATTAGGGTATGCGTTACAAAAGATTGTGGTTAATACGGAATTGTCTTTAGCCTATTTATTGTTGACGGATAAGGAATTGAAAAGATTTGATTTTAAGAAAGGGGATACTGAGGGGTTTGTCAATTATGCGCTTTCAGTTAAAGGGGTAGAAGTTGCTGTTTTTGTGAGAGAAGACGAATCTATTTTTAAATTCTCGTTCCGTTCTAAAGGGAAAATAAAGGTAAATGATTTTGCAAAATTTTACTATAATGGAGGTGGTCATGAAAATGCTGCTGGTGGATCATCTCAGTTAATGAACCATGAAAAAATCACCCAAGAATTAATTGAAAATTTTAAGAAATATTGTCAAGGTCAATAGTATTCATTTTTCAGTTTGTCGCATTTCTTTTGTTTGTTGCCTGTAGACAAACAGATTCTAATCCTTTTAAGGTTCAAAAACCAGCTAAGCTAGACAAAGAAACCTCTATATCTCTAAATAAATATTGGATACAAGATGAGCATTTTCAAATAAAGACATATTGCGAAAGACAGGGTTGGGAAATGAGTATTTCCCCATCGGGACTTAATTATATGATTATTGACTCTTCTTCAAGGGGAATTGACACACCAAAAATTGGTGATGAAGTTGTACTTTCTTATGATATTAGACTCCTTGATCCTAATCAAACTAGTTGCTATCATTCTGACTCAAATGGATTAGCTAAATTCAAAGTGGATCAATCTCTTGTGGAGTCGGGCCTGCATGAAGTAGTAACTTATTTAGGGGTTGGTGATAGTGCCGTGGTAGTACTACCACATTATTTAGCACACGGCATTGCAGGTGATAATCAGAAAATCCCTCCATTATCACCAGTGTTATATTTTATAAAACTTGTAGATGTTAAGATATAGCCTATTTGGTTTATTGTTTTTTGTCTTTAGTTGCAAGGACAATTATAAAGACAATTTGATTTTTATCAATGAAAACTTTCCAGTCGAATTTTTTCAAATTGCCGATTGTAATAGTTTAGATACAAACACTTTTTTAAATTTAAATATAGTAGCAAAATCAAAAAGTCAAAAAATCATATTTTCATCCGAATTTCAAGGACTAGAATCTATCAGTACTTTCTATTATGACTCATTGATGAATTCAAATCTTTCTATGTTGTTTGAGAACTTATGTGTGGGAGACAGTGTTTTTTTTAAATTAAAACTGGTTGACTTTTATAGTGGTTTTTTTAAAAAAGACTCTTCGTTACAAGCAAAACCGGAATTAGATTCCCTGCTTGTAAACATGAAAGTTATTTCTTCTAATGATATGATTACTCAAAATCAGTTGGAAAACCAATTAATAAAAAGAGCTAAAGAAAGAGAAGAGTTTTCAATACAAAAATTAATAGACGAATGGGAGAATAAATTTTTAAATTTATTTTATTATGACAATCTTGTGGCTGTTAAAGTTGGACAATATAGTGCGGACCGAGTTGAAAATTTGGACTCTTTAAATCAATTCATTGCACTCAGTTATTCCATTACTGACCTGAATGATAGATTGATATATCAAACGAGTACAAATTCCTTAGAATATTACGATAAATCATTAAATGATCAACTACTAGAAGGATTTAGAATTTTGGTAAATGAATTTAGTGTAGGGGATTCATTAGTAGCTATAATGCCTTCAAAAATGGCTTTTGGAAAAAGAGGCTCATTTACTAATAAAATACCTCCGTATACTCCACTAAAAGTTAACCTTAAAATTGTTCAGAAATGATCAAAATCAAATTCGTCTATCTCAACATAATTAAGCTCAACATCTAAATTTGATGATATAAGTACACCTTCATCTTTCAAATCTGGATCTTCTTTTTCGTAGTACCAGTTTAAGTTAACTTTATGCCCGGCTTTAATTAGAGATTCAGCAATTTTTAAAACTTCAAATATCATTTTGGATGAAGTAGTGTTAAAATATTCAAGTTTAAAATTGATATCCGTAGTTTCAGTGGGATTTTCACTGTATTTGTTCATCCATTCAAACACAGGTGTGAAAATTTCTTTTGCATTTTCTGGTAAGGATCTTCCTTGAAATTCCATTACACCGGATGGATCAAGTATAATATTTGGACTCTTAACGTCACCTTTATGTGTAAAATGTTCTAACATTTTTCTAATATTACTCAAATATAAAAATTGTTGGCTGTTTTTTAATATTTAATTCAACATCTTTCATTTCATGAATTTCCTTTGTGATTATTTTTTCATTTTTTCCGTTTATATCAGTTGCCACACAAAGTCTTTTGTTTTTTGGTAGTTTGTTAATCAAAATTTGTAAAAGTTTTGAATTTCTGTAAGGTGTTTCAATGAAAATATGTGCTCCTGGAATTCTGTTCAGTTTATTTAGTTTTTTTATTATTTCATTTTCTCTTATGGGTAAGTAACCATGAAAGGTGAATTGTTGTCCATTTAAACCACTAGCCATTAAGGCCATTAGTATGGAAGAGGGTCCTATTAAAGGTTTTATTTTGATATTATGAAGGTGTGCTCGTTTACAAATTTCCTGTCCTGGATCTGCTATACCCGGGCATCCTGATTCACTCATTACGCCAATATCTTCTCCCTGGTTTAGTTTTGTGATGATTTCGACTAAATCTTCTTCTTTAGTTTTTTTATTAAGCTCAATAAATTGGATTTGATCAATGTCAATATTTTGATTTATTTTTTTTAAAAATCTTCTAGCGGTTCTTATATTCTCAACTGCGAAGCAATTGAGATGATTAATTATCTGTGTATTATGTGGAAGTTGATAACTTGTCTTAAACTGGTCAAGTTCAGTAATTGGTAAAGGAATTAGAAATACACTTCCTTTGGTTATATCTGATTCTTTATGTTTTTTATAATCTGCTGACATGCTTTGTCTAGTAATTCATATACATATTCAAATCCTTGATCTCCACCATAATAAGGGTCTGGAACTGAGAGCACTTCGGGTGCTTTAGTTTGTTTTAAAATAAGTTCTACTTTTTCGCTGTCTTCCTTGGAAGACGCTAATCTCAACACATCTGTTAAGTTAGACTTATCCATGACAAAAATGTGATCAAATTCATTAAAATCATATGCGTTAAATTGTCTAGCTTTTTGCATACTGATGTCAATTCCATATTTTTTTGCCACGGCAATACTTCTTGAGTCAGGTGCTGAACCAACGTGCCAACTTCCTGTCCCTGCAGAGTCTACAAATATGGGTAAATTTTCTATTGATGCTTTATGAGATAGTATACCATGTGCTAGGGGAGATCTACAAATATTCCCCAAACAAACCATTAAAATTTTAGACATGATGTTCTTGTTACTGAACGCTTAGCTTTTTTTCTAGATCTACAAGGTAAGTTCTGAAATGTTTGTCTGTTTCTGCTAAGTTATTGACCGTTCTGCAGGCATGTAAGACGGTTGCATGATCTTTACCTCCACAATGCATTCCAATATTTGCCAATGATGATTTTGTCATTTTTTTAGAAAAATACATCGCAATTTGTCTGGCTTGAACAACTTCTCTTTTTCTAGTTTTTGATTTCATTAACTCAATAGGCAAGTCAAAATAATCGCATACCACCTTTTGAATGTACTCAATGGAAACTTCTCTGGCAGTATTTTTGACAAATTTGTCTATCATCTGCTTAGCCAGGTCAAGGGTAATGGATTTTTTATTAAGTGATGACTGAGCAATTAATGATATCAAAGCGCCTTCTAATTCACGGATGTTGTTAGATATACTGTAGGCAAGGTATTCCACCACTTCTGCAGGTAGTTCTATACCGTCAGCATACATTTTTTTATGCAGAATTGCAATCCTAGTTTCTAAATCAGCCATCTGTAAATCAGCTGATAATCCCCATTTGAATCTGGATAAAAGTCTTTGTTCCATCCCTTGCATTTCCACCGGTGCTTTGTCAGATGTAAGTACCAATTGTTTTCCAGTTTGATGTAAATGGTTAAAAATGTGGAAGAAGACATCTTGTGTTTTTTCTTTTCCAGAAAAAAATTGAACATCGTCAATGATTAATACGTCAATCATCTGATAAAAATGAATGAAGTCATTAGTAGAGTTATTTTTAACAGAATCAATAAATTGATGTGTAAATTTTTCTGATGAAACATATAAAACCGTTTTGTTTGGAAGCCTGTTTTTGATGGCAATACCTATAGCATGAGCTAAGTGAGTTTTTCCTAGTCCAACTCCACCATATATTAATAATGGATTGAACGCTGTTCCTCCAGGTTTTTCTGCTACAGCAAAGCCTGCAGACCTTGCTAATCGATTACAGTCTCCTTCTACAAAGTTTTCGAAGGAATAATTTGGGTTTAAGTTGGAGTCTACGTTAACTTTTCTTAAACCAGGGATTACAAATGGATTTCTTATCGCATTATTACCAATATCAAGAGGCATTGTCACTTGAGGATTTCGAATGGCTTTTTTTTCAGTTGTTGGAATCTTGATGGTGTAAGGATTTTTATTTCCAGAGTTGTTTTCCATAACGATGCTGTATTCTAGTTTTGCATCGGGCCCAATTTCTTTTCTTATTGTTTTTTTCAATAAATCAATATAATGCTCTTCCAGCCATTCATAGAAAAACTGAGATGGCACTTGGATTGTTAAAATATTACTTTTGAGTTTTACGGGCTTAATGGGTTCAAACCATGTTTTGTAAGCTTGGATGGATACATTATCTCTTATTACATTCAGGCAGTTATTCCAAATTAACTCAAAAGATTTTCGCATTTAAAAAAGTTTAAAAAATTAAATTTAAAAAGGTCGGTTATGCAGCTTGTTAATTATGTTAACGGTTAGCTTAGATAACGAAACAAATATTTTAATAAAAAAGTTAAAAAAAAAACGTTTTCACTATTGTTTTTGTAAAAAAAAATACTTGTATTAGGATTCAAATTTTGGCATAGTTTTTTTTCAAAAAATCAATTGCACTTAATTCATTGTTTTTGTTTCCTTTTTTTGTGAACTCTATATCTATTCTTCCCAGAGATAGTGCGCCCCATCCCGCTTGATTAACCAATACAGTTTGGTTTATTTTGTTAGTTACTTTTGTAGCTTCTTTTAAGAAAGTGTGCGTGTGACCGCCTAAAATGATATTTATGTTTTCTGACTTACTAGCTAAAACTAAATCAGATATTTTACCAGAATTATATGAATAGCCCAAATGACTTAAACAAATAATCAAATCACAACGGTAATCTTCTTTGAGTTTTTTTGCATAATAATTTGCTTGTTCAATTGGATCTAAATATTTGGTTTCTTTAAATTGACTTTTCTCTACTAATCCATTTAACTCAATTCCAACTCCTAATAGTCCAACTTTAATTCCGTCAATCTCTTTTACAAGGTGTGTTTTTGTTTCCCCGTGTAAAATAGTATTAGAGAAATCATAGTTAGAGCATAAGAATGGAAAATTGGAATGGGGTAACATCTTTTTGAAGCCTTCAATTCCGTTATCAAAGTCGTGATTTCCCATTGTTGAAGCATCATATCCTAAGTTACTCATAATCTTAAATTCTACTTCTCCTTTATATTTATTAAAATATGGAGTTCCTTGAAAAATATCTCCAGAATCCAATAATAAAATATTTTTTTCCTGAGCTCTAATTTCTTGAATTAGACCTCCTAATCTCCTCATGCCACCCATTCCAGCATATTTTTTATCATTTTTATAAAAAGGATCAATATGACTGTGCATATCATTCGTATGTAAAATGGTTATTTTTTTCTTTTTTTCTGATCTTAAAGACCATGTGGTGTTGGATATTAGTGGCAATGCCAATAATCCTAGGGAAGTCTTTTTAACAAATTTTCTTCTATCCATTGACTTGAATTCTTCCATCGTATTTGGCTTCCACTTTAATACCAGATTTATTGATTTCACTAATGTAGTTAATGATAGCGTCTCTTAATAAAACCCCTGTATTAATATATTGAACTGCTTCTTTGAAAAAGCTCATGTCCTCACCTCCCTTTGCTAAATAATCTGTAGTTAGTACATAGTAGGTCTGGTCACTACTAAATGCGGAGTTATTTATCATACATCTTGATATTTTATTTTCGGAAATTTTCATCCTCAAACCACTCACGGGTACTCCTGATTTTCTAGACTTACCCACACTTGACTTCTCCTTGATATATTGAAGTAGTTCTTCCATTTGATTTGGTTCTAATTTTAGAATGACCAAGTAATTATCGAAAGGCATAATTTCAAATATATTTCCTCTCGTAACCATTCCCTTATTCATGGATGTTCTGAAACCTCCATTATTTAATACACAAAAGTCAGGTTTGATGTCTGTTTCATAGTATTTTTTAGTCATAAATAGAGATAAGTCGCAAATGAAATTTCCTAACAAGCCTTCAGGACAACCTACATCTAAATCAACTATACATTCATTCAGGTTTTCATTCATTTCTTGGTCAATTGAATTTTTATACTTGTTTAATTGAATTTCTTTATAATCAATTAAAACGGAAGAGGAATCAACTAGTTTATTATTCGATTGAAAAGTCTCTATGTGATAACTTTCACATGATGATAGACTTATTAATGTAAATAGAAATAGTTGAAATATTTTTTTTAATACCTTCATTAATACAAAAATACGATTATGTATAAATCAGAAGTGAAGTTAAGAGTAAGATATGCAGAAACAGATCAAATGGGTTATTGCTACTACGGAAATTATGCTCAGTATTTTGAAGTGGCAAGAGTTGAATCCTTGAGAAGCTTAGGAATTTCATACAAAGATTTAGAAGATATGGGGATTTTACTTCCTGTAACTCATTTCCAGATTAAATACCTCAAACCCGCATTTTATGACGAGAATTTATGCGTAAGGTCACATATTATAAAATTACCCTCTACCAGAATCTTTTTTAATTATGAGACGTACAACGAAAAAAATGAAAAAATAAACTTTGGGGAAACATCTTTGGTTTTTCTAAACAAAAACTCAAAAAAACCTGTAAATTGCCCAGAAGTAATTTTGGAGAAACTAAAACCTTTTTTTAATGAGAACTAGATTAATTTTAATCATTGTAGCTTATTTTATATGTAATTCATTTGCTGCTCAATCCTTTAAGAAATTATATAAGGAATCTTTTAAATTCCTTGAAGTAAATGATTTTGAAAATGCGCTTCCATTATTAATGAAGATGTATGAATTAAAACCAAATAATGCTAACACCAATTTTTCTATTGGGAATTGTATGATGAATATCATACATAGAGAAAAAGAAGCCATTCCTTACTATGAAAAAGCGATGGAAGGATTAACTATAGGATACAGAATTGGTAATCACAGGGAGAAAAAAGCACCTTTAGCCACTATCGAGTTATTAGGAAGATCATATCACCATAATTATGAATTTGATAAGGCAATAGATAAATTTGAGTTTTATAGTAATTTTTTAGCAGAAAATAATTGGGATGACAAACGAGCTAATAACAGAAGAATTCGACAAGCAAAATATGCTAAGTCTTTGTTTCAAAACCCGGTAGAAGTAGATATCGTTCCCATCAAACATATTAATACAACTTACGCTGAGTACAGACCTAAACTAAATGCAGAAGAAAACATCATGTATTTTACATCCAAACGACCTGGTGGTAGCAGTGATGTTTTAGATGATCAAGGAGAATATTATGAAGATATTTACATATCCAAAAAGAAAATGGGTGTTTGGTCGGAGCCCCAACTAGTAAATGATCTCATAAACACTACAGAAAGTTCATCATGTTTATATCTTTCTCCTGATGGAGAACACATGTTCTTGAGTATGGTAAATAATGATCAGAAATTAGGTCCCCTAGGTAGAGGTATTTATGAAGCTAGGTTAGACGGAAATCATTGGAATAACCCTGAATTTTTAGATAAAAAAGTAAATTCTAAATATTGGGAAACGTATGCAAGTTTAGATATCTATGGAAACGTATTGTTTTTTGTTAGTGATAGAGAAGGTGGATATGGAGGTAGAGATATTTGGATGATTAAAAAATTACCTAGTGGAGAATGGGCAGAGCCACAAAATCTTGGTGAGCCTATTAATACAGAATACGATGAAGAATCTCCTTATCTACATCCTGATGGGAAAACCCTTTATTTCTCATCAAAAGGCCATAAGGTTATGGGCGGTTTTGATATTTTTAAATCAACTTTAAATAGTGACTACACATGGACATCACCAGAAAACATGGGTTACCCTGTCAACACAGTAGACGATGATTTATTTTTTACTCCAACAGTAAATGGAAAAAGAGCTTATTTCTCTTCATTTAGAGATGAAGGAACAGGTGATTATGATATTTTCAGAATTAACTTAATCAACGAGGAGGAAAAAGATTTAGCAGCATACAAAGGTGTAGTTAAAGATTCTGTAGATAATGTCGTTAAAAATTTAATCATTTCGGTATTTGATGAAAATGAAGAAAGATATGGTGTTTATAGACCAAATCAACTAACCGGCAACTTCTTGTTTATCCTTAGACCTGGACATCAATATGAAATTATGTATGAATTAAATGATTTTTCAGCTATTGACACCTTAAATGTACCCTTAGATGTTGAGGGAGTAATTGAGTATACAAAAGTGGTAAGAGTTGATAGTGATGGATTAACTATCTCCAAAGGCGTTGTTGTAGATGGAGATATTTTATCATTAGCTGAATTAGATGACCCTACTAATATAGATTTATCTGATGTCCATAAATTCAATCCATCCCATGATGAAGTAGATACAGGTTTTGAGGAAAATATAGAAGAGGAAACAAAGCCAAAACAAGAAGTGATTGAAGAAAAGCAAAAGGACAGACATGTTCTTTTCCACAAGAATATATATTTCAAGCTGGAAAGTGCTGAATTATCAGATGCTTCAAAAGATATATTGGATGAACTCATAGTTGAGCTTAAAGCAAACCCTGAATGGGATGTAAATTCAGTTGGCCATACGGATAATACTGGATCAGTTAGATATAATAATTTACTATCTGTGTTGAGAGCTGAAGCTGTAAAAACATACCTGTATAATAGAGGAATTGAATTTAAACGTTTACATGCTTATGGAATGGGTGCTGAACAGCCAGTTGCTGAAAATTTAGCTGATGACGGGTCTGATAATCCTACAGGTAGAGCAGCAAATAGGAGAGTTGAAATTCAGTTGGTTAAATAAGTATGTTATTACAACTTAAGGTTAAAAACTTTGCACTTGTAGAAGATATACTAATTGATTTTTCATCGGGTTTGAATATAATTACAGGCCAAACCGGTTCTGGAAAATCCCTTATTATTTCTGCACTCCATCTGTTAATGGGTAAAAGAAATGAAAATGCCCAAAATACAAGTAAAAAGAAATCAATTATAGAAGGTGTATTTAAATCCAACTATAGATTAAACCATATTTTAAAAAGTCTAGATCTTGACCAAGATGATGAAATTATTATCAGAAAAGAAATTAGTCCTAGTGGTAAATCAAGATCATTTGTTAACGATTCACCTGTTAAAACAGATACTTTAAAATTACTTTCTTTTGAATTAATACAAATGAATGGTCAGCATTTGATTTCTGATATTTCATCTAATCAATTTAAATTTAGTTTTATTGATAGCTTTATTTTGGATCAAAATTTGCTTAATAGCTACACTAAAGCATATGAAGAATACACTAAGTCTAGAAAAAATTATGAGCAGTTAAGTAACCATTCAGAAAAGTTAAAAGAGCAAAAGGATTTTTTAGAATATCAATTTAATGAACTTCAAGAGTCAAATTTAGATAATAAAGATGAGGAAGCTTTAAAAAAAGAATTTGACACCATTTCAAATCAAGAATTGATTAATAAAAGAATTAAGGAAGTTGATCATTTGTTTAGTAATGAGAATGGTATCCTTGATTTATTGAGAAGAGCTAATGTTAGTTTAGGAGATTTTTCTCAATCTTTCTCTAGCCTTACCACCCACTCCGAAAAATTGAATACTATTTTTCTAGAGCTAGAAGACTTAATTCATGAAATTAATCTTGATTTCCCTGTGAAAGAACCAGATCATTTAAGACAGCAAGAAATTGAAGAAGTTTTAAATAATCTTAATTTCCTTCTAAAGAAATTTAATGTAGTAACAGTTAATGATTTATTGATTAAAAGGAATCAATTATCTCAAGAATTAAAACAAATTGAAGATATAGGTGAGCGTTTATTAGAAGCTAAAATTAAGATGGACACTTGGGAATCTAAATGTGTTGAAATAGCGAATAAAATACATCTATTGAGAATGAAGCATGTGAATTCAATATGTAATGAAATGAATAAATTACTGACTGTACTTTCCATGAAACATGCTAAGTTTAAAATTGAAATTACTAAGACTGAAATCCTAAATAAGTTTGGTTTTGATACTGTAGACTTACTGATATCGGTGAATAATGATTCAGCTTATAATCCAATAAAAAAGTTTTCTTCTGGCGGTGAATTATCTAGAATTGCGCTAGCAATGAAATCACTTTCTTCTATAAAAGGGTCTGTTCCTATTATAGTTTTTGATGAAATTGATTCTGGTGTCAGCGGTAAAGTTGCCACAGAAGTAGGCAAATTATTACGAAAAATTTCACTAAGGTCCCAAGTAATTAATATCACTCATCTACCTCAGGTAGCTGCAATGGGAAATATTCACTTTAATGTAGAGAAAATAGATGACGGTGATTCCGTGAAAACGGTAATGAATAAATTAGATAGGGATAGTAGAATACAAGTATTAGCTAAGATGTTGGGAGGAGATAAAACAGGAAAAGCGGCACTTTTCAATGCACAAGAACTATTGAACTAATAATTATCGGTTATCGATTACGTCAATATTTGGGTTCTCGCTTTCAACCCAATAAAAAGTATTTTTTGAAATAACTGGATTGCCTGTAAGATTAGTTATAGTTATTTTAATATTTACTCCATCTTTTGTTTTTACTGTAGATTGTTTAATGGTATTTGAACTTTCATCTACCTTCATAATTATAGTATGATACTTACTCTGATCAGGATTTTGGGGAAACATTTTAATGAAATGGTTTTTGTCTTCTTTTTTTACATACTTATAGTTAAATCCGGTTTTCCAAATGCTAAATATTTCACTTGGATTTATAGTGTTGTCTAAATCTGATAGGTTATCTATATAACATTCATCGTCATCTGTAATTACAGTCCATACTACTTTTCCATCACAAATCACTTTTCTTTCTGTAGTTTCATAGTAGAATTTTTCATCTTTAATAACGGCAAATCCTTCTTGCTCCTCATTAAAATCCTGACTGTTAATGTTCAAGGTAAATGCAAATTTCATGGAGGGATATTGTTGATAATTATCGCTTACCTTAGCTAATATCTCTTTTGACATCGAATTATGATCAGATACGGTTTGTCCAAAAGAAAGGGTGGTGAATGTTAGAATTAGTATGGTAAATAAAGCTGTTCTCATAGTTATAATTTTCCTTGTTCTCTAAGATTAGACAAAAACTGTTCCAAACTAACTAAATCAGGAATCAGTACTTCTCTTGCTTTGCTGCCTTTATGAGGACCAATAATTCCCATAGCTTCTAACTGATCCACAATTCGACCCGCTCTATTGTAGCCTAGTTTGAGTTTTCTTTGTAAAAGAGAAGCAGACCCTTGTTGCTGGTTTACAATCACTTCAGCTGCTTCTTGAAATAAACTATCTAGCTCATCGTCAATTTCTTTTAGTTCGCTAGTTTCATCAATGTATTCTGGTAGTAAAAAGGCGTTTGGGTAACCTCTTTGAGACCCAATAAATTCAGCTATATTATCTACTTCTGGTGTATCTACAAATCCGCATTGTAATCTTATTAATTCGCTACCGGAAGAATACAACATATCTCCTCTTCCTATCAATTGGTCAGCTCCTCCAGCGTCTAATATAGTTCTTGAGTCTATTTTTGAAGTTACTCTAAAAGCTATCCTAGCAGGGAAGTTGGCTTTAATGGTACCTGTAATTACATTTACTGAAGGACGCTGTGTAGCTATGATAAGGTGTATCCCAACGGCTCTAGCCAATTGTGCAATTCTGGCTACAGGAGTTTCAACTTCTTTTCCAGCAGTCATAATTAAATCTGCAAATTCATCAATTACCAATACAATGTATGGCATGTATTTGTGACCCTTTTCTGGATTCAGTTTCCGTTGTATGAATTTGTGATTATATTCTTTTATAGTTCTAGCCATTGCTTGCTTAAGGAGATCATATCTTGTATCCATTTCTACACATAAGCTATTTAATGTATTTACTACTTTTGAAGTATCTGTAATTATAGCTTCCTCTTCATCTGGAAGTTTTGCTAGAAAATGCCTTTCAATTTTGTTATAAATAGTGAGTTCCACTTTTTTAGGATCCACTAATACAAATTTGACTTGTGAAGGGTGTTTTTTATATAGGATAGAAACTAAAATGGCATTTAAACCTACAGACTTTCCTTGTCCAGTTGCACCTGCCATCAGCAGATGAGGCATTTTTGTAAGGTCTGTAATTAGTGATTCATTTGAAATAGTTTTACCTAATGCGACAGGTAACTCCATATTACTGTTCTGAAATTTTTCGGACGCTATTAGGGATTTCATAGCCACTATATCAGGTTTTGAATTGGGAACTTCAATTCCAACTGTACCTTTACCTGGCATAGGAGCAATTATCCTGATACCCAAAGCGGATAAACTCAACGCAATATCGTCTTCTAAATTTTTAATTTTTGAAATTCTAACACCAGGAGCAGGAATGATTTCATAAAGCGTTACAGTGGGTCCAATGGTAGCCTTAATTTTAGAAATATTTATTTTGTAGTTCTGTAATGTTTCAATGATTCTGTTCTTATTTGCCTCTAGTTCGTCTTTATTGACAGAAATTTGGCCATCTCCATGATTTTCCATCAAATCAATGTTTGGCAAAACATATTTTGAAAGATCTAATTTTGGATCATATTCACCAAACTCTTTTAATTTATCTTTCAATTCCGATTTACTTAATTCTTCTTCGTTAACAGCAACTTCAACTGAAAAATCATCTTCATCCTGATTATCCAATTTTTTTTCTTCGCTATGGCTGGTTATGATTTTTTTATCGTCATCTATTTGATCAGTTATTTTTGATTCCTGATCAACATCATTTTCAACTTCAACTATTTCATCCTTTGAACCTTTATCAAATGAAACCTCCATTTCCTCCGCTAATGAAACGTCATTTCTGTCAGTAGGAGTATTTATGGTACTTACTTGAGTAAAACCTTCTTCATCAGTAGATGGAATCCTATTTTTAAGTGTATTTATTTTGGAGGAAATTGAATTAAAGAAATCAATTATCCAACTAAGGGAAGGGTTGAAAAGAAGAACAATAGCTGTAAATCCGAAAAACAAAATAAAAAACGCAGTACCAACTATATTAAACACCCCTTGTAGGTAATCAATTATGACCTTACCGTACATTCCACCTATAAAATCTAAATTGGTGTTTTGAAATATAAATGACATAGTAATGCACAACCAAATCATGGTGATTAAAGTCACTTTTAAGGTTTTAACAAATGGGAGAAGATCTTGTTTAAAAAGTGCTTTGAATCCAATTAAAAATCCAATAAAAGGAAACGCAAAGGATGCAATTCCATACCATACTTTTAAAAATCTATGTGCTGTATACGCACCAAACTTTCCTAGCCAGTTTTTTATTTCAACATCTTCACCATTAAAAATGGATCCAAAACTAACTCCGTCAATTACACTGTAATCAAATTTCCAAGTGAATAAATAGGATATAAATGCCAAGCATAAATATAGAGAAGTCAGTACTAAAAGTAATCCACTTGTTTTTTGGAATCGTTCATCTTCAATAAAACTAGTTATTTTTGAAAACCTATTTTTCTTTTTTTTATTGGTATTAAATTGAAAGTTTTTATACTGATTTTTAGCACCCATTCTAATAATCAAATGTAAAAGAAACTTTTAAGGATAAAATCAAATTGCTTTTTCTATTCTTAACGTTCTGATGTTAGGAATTATTCATTCATTAATGATTTGAACTCATCAAATGAGTATTTAGGTGTTTTGTTATCTACTTTAAAGATGGAAGGATTTAACTTTTTTCTAGTCACATTTATCGATTCATATGTGGATTCTATTCCTGATGAAACTAAGGTGTATTTTAAAGGGAAGCCATTAATTTTTTCAAAGTTTTCCATATATCCACTAGCAATTTCATTAGTGTAAAATATTTCTGCATAAGAGTTGCTTGAGGATTGTTCATCGTAGCTGTTCCATAAAATTTTATTGCAGGTGAAACCAAATATCTTTAAAGAGTCCTCTATTAAGGTAGTTTTAATTGTAAGGTTAGAATCGATTTCTGTTTTTAATTGAATAGCTAATTCTTGTCCATTTTGATCGATTATAATTGTTTTCATTAAACTAAGCGTATCAAAAAGAATGATTTGTTCTCCCAATTGTGTGCTTTGTTCTATTCTGACATATTCACCTGAAATTTTGTATACTATTTTAGAAGGTAAATTTGGTGTTGAGGTAATGGAGCTGTCAGTATATTTGTGATGAGCACTAAATACAATTTCACCCTCAAAATCTTGAGCTAGTGGTGTAAATGAAAAAAAAGTAAAAATTAATAGAAAAGATAGATGAATTACTCGCATGAAAAAGTTTTCATAATTTCCTTAATTTCTGAGATGTAATTATAAAAATCTTCGTAATGATAATCTGGACTCATTTTCAAAATATCATCTTTTACTGAAACGTCAATAATGTCAGTTGCTGTAAATTGCATATCCAAACCATATTGATAAATTCTATAATCCAGTAACACCTCATCAAACTCATTAAATGGGGTACACCAGTTCACATTATCTATGCTTATTGCATTTGTTGTTTTTATCTCAAATACCTTATCTTCCTCTTTTTCAATTACTTTAAATTTCTTAAAGGGTTTATTTAGGAAAAAACCTTCTTCAATGAAATCACCATCTTTAGAATATATTGGTAATTCACTCAATAATTCGGTTATGGAATTAGAATCAAGCTCTGTGTAAATTCTGTTTTTTCCCATTGCAAAGCCTAGTTTTGTTTTTTTTGAATGGCACTCACTCAATAATTCCAATTTAAAATTGTCTGCAGAAAATATAAATTCATTTTTGTAACAATGATTTTTAAATGTGGTAACCATTTTTTTTGGAAGAAACATTCTCATGGGATTATTAGATTCTTCTAAGCAGGGGTAGGTAATGTCATATTCTATTTTACCCTCAGTTAATCTATTGTCATTATTACAATTTGTAATGAAAAAACTAACAAAAATTAATAAACTAATTTGAAATATCTTTTTATTAACCATACTCAAATTTATACAATAACTTAGTATATCCTCTAATTAGAGTCATTAATTAGTAAAATGAGATAAACCTATTGTAATAAGAATTACTTGGTGTTTCAAATCCTTTTTGACTAATTGCACAAATGATAACTTTTTGATTTTTATCTTTAAGCCTACCTAAGTCATGAACAAGTTTTCCATAAATGACTTTACCTATTTTATTAGTATTCTCTGTTACCCAGTCAAAGTGAACTTTTTTTTCTAATAATAGTTTAGCAATTCTTTTCGCTTTTTTACCAGCCCCCCACAAAATGACACGTTCGTGATTTATTTCGTATTGAAGTAAATATCCTAGCTTTAGGGTAGTGAAATTTTCCATTTGGTAAGTTTCACTTGTTCTTGAAATTCTATTTGGGTGATCCCTCCAATGATGTAATATTTTCTTAACGGAAACAATTTTAAATTTTGAATAGTACATTTTAAATACTAAATCATAATCTTCTGGATAGGTAAGGCCTTTAAACCCTCCAATGTTTTGTATGTCTAATTTCCTTGCCATCCAGCAAGGTGATGGGATGGTACATTCTTTATAAATTTGCGTAAAGTTTGATTCCTCAGCAGTTAACTTGTTAAGCCAATTTTCATACTTCTTAAATCCATCTTGTATTTCTTTTTCAGATGCAAAATAGGATACAAATGCTGTGCAAACTGATTTTTGATTTGATTTTAGAAGTGCACTATGCATAAGTTCTATCTTGTCCTTTGTCATTAAATCATCTGCATCCATTCTAGAAATAAATTCACCTCTTGCTAGATCGAGTCCAGTTTGCAATGCATTTATTATTCCTTTCCCATTTGAGCGATGCAATTGAAATCTTTCATCTTTAATCTGAACCATTCTAGCCACTTCTACGTCCTCCTTTTTGCTGTGATCGTCAATTAAAAGAACTTCAATATGTGGATAGGACTGGTTCCTAATTGATTCTAAGCAAGGTTTAAAATATTTTCCAGGATTTTTAAATGGAATTATTATGCTTACAAGGTTCATTAGTTGGAAATCTAGTGTAAATATATTTAATGCTCATATTCATTTCTATATTTGTCAACATAAGCAAAAATTATGTTTGACAATTTATCCGATAAGTTAGAAAGAGCGTTTAAAGTTTTAAAAGGACACGGTCAGATTACCGAAATTAATGTAGCGGAGACGTTGAAAGAAGTAAGACGTGCATTGTTAGAAGCAGATGTGAGTTTTAAAACGGCTAAAACCTTTACACAGAACATTAAAGAAAAAGCTCTTGGACAAAACGTGCTGACAAGTATTTCTCCAGGACAATTACTTATTAAAATTACTCATGAAGAGCTCACTGCTTTAATGGGAAGTGACACATCAGAGTTAAATATTACTGGCAGTCCATCCGTAGTATTGATGTCGGGGTTACAAGGTTCGGGTAAAACTACATTTTCAGGAAAATTAGCTAACTATTTAAAATCGAAAAAGGGGAAAAACCCTTTGCTAGTTGCATGTGATGTATATAGACCTGCTGCTATTGATCAACTTCATGTGGTTGGTGATGGCATTGGAGTAACAGTATATTCGGATAAGGAAACAAAGGACCCAGTAAAAATTGCTAAAGATGGTATTCAGTTTGCCAAAAGTAACGGCTACAACCTTGTTATAGTGGATACGGCTGGTCGTCTTGCAGTAGATCAGCAAATGATGGATGAAATTTACAATATCAAGAAAGGGATCAATCCATCAGAAACCTTATTTGTGGTAGATGCTATGACTGGTCAAGATGCGGTTAATACGGCAAAGGCCTTTAATGAAAAAGTTGATTTTGACGGAGTAGTTTTAACCAAATTAGATGGTGACACACGTGGGGGTGCTGCGTTGTCCATTAAGTCTGTAGTTAATAAGCCCATTAAATTTATCGGGACAGGAGAAAAAATGGAAGCCCTTGATGTATTCCACCCAAGTCGTATGGCAGATCGTATTCTTGGTATGGGTGATGTGGTTTCTTTAGTGGAAAGAGCACAAGAACAATTTGATGAAGAAGAGGCCAAAAAATTACATAGAAAGATCAAAAAAAATAAGTTTGATTTTAACGATTTCAGAGATCAAATCAATCAAATAAAAAAAATGGGGGGTATGAAAGACATTGCAGGAATGATCCCTGGAATGAAAAAAGCAATGCAAGGCAATGAAGTGGATGAAGAAACATTTGTACCTATTTTAGCGATGATTGACTCCATGACACCTAGAGAAAGAGAAAACCCAGACATCATTAATATGCAACGTAAAAAGAGAATTGCAGGGGGGAGTGGAAATGATTTGAATGAAGTGAATAAACTGCTTAAGCAATTTAATCAAACCAAAAAAATGATGAAATTGATGAGTAACAAGCAGAACATGATGAATATGATGAAGCAATTTAAAAGAATGGGCGGTAGAATGCCAATGTAACAACACAGTTTATGAAAATTCTTGATGGAAAAAATACTTCACTACAAATACAGGAAGAACTTGCTCAAAAGGTCAATGAAAAGGTAGGCAAAGGCTTAAAAAGACCTCATCTTGCAGCTATTTTAGTTGGAGATGATGGACCAAGTCAAACCTATGTAAATGCTAAAGTTAAAGCATGTGATCGAATAGGGTTTGAATCAACGTTAATAAAACTAGATTCTGACATTTCAGAAGAAAGTTTACTGAATAAAATTCATGATTTAAACCTGAACAAAGAGGTGGATGGGTTTATTGTTCAATTGCCTTTACCAAATCATATAGATGAGTCTAAAGTCACTCTAGCTATTGACCCTAAGAAAGATGTGGATGGGTTTCACCCGATGAATGTAGGTAATATGACATTAGGGTTGCCAGAATACTTACCCGCTACACCAAACGGAGTTATTGAATTATTAAAAAGATATGATATAGAAACGGAAGGAAAAAATTGTGTTGTTATTGGAAGAAGTAGCATTGTTGGAACACCAGTTAGTATCTTACTTTCCAGAAAAAGTAAAACAGGTAATGCGACCGTAACGCTTGCGCATAGCAGGACTAAAGACCTAACAAGGATATGTAAAGCTGCAGATATAATTGTAGTGGCTATAGGTAGCCCCTTGTTTTTGACAAAAGATATGGTAAAAGAGGGTGCTGTCATTATTGATGTGGGTATACATCGAATAGAAGATGAAACTAAAAAGAACGGTTATAGATTAATTGGAGATGTGGACTTTGAAAATGTAGCCCCAAAAACATCCTATATTACTCCTGTACCTGGTGGAGTTGGCCCCATGACCATAGCGTCTCTTTTGCTAAACACATATAAATCAACTTATGGAGAGGATAACTAAAATTTTAGTGGCTAACAGGGGTGAAATTGCCCTTAGAATCATGAAAACTTGTAAAAAGTTAGGCATAAGTACTGTCGCTATTTATTCCGAAGCAGATAAGGGAGCTCCATTTGTGAAATTTGCGGATCAAAGTGTTCTTATAGGTCCACCTCCATCCTCAGAAAGCTATTTAAAGCAAGATGATATTATAGAAGTAGCTAAAAAATTAAATGTAGACGGTATACATCCTGGTTATGGTTTTTTGTCTGAGAATTCTTCATTTGCTCAAAAAGTAATTGATGCAGGGATAAAATTTATTGGTCCATCTGGAAAATCCATTGAAGTTATGGGAGATAAATTATCTGCTAAAAAGGCAGTTTCAGCTTATGAAATTCCCATGGTTCCAGGACTGAATGAGGAAGTAACCGATGTAGCTAAGGCTAAGAAAGTAGCAAACCAAATAGGTTATCCCATTTTGATTAAAGCTGCAGCTGGAGGAGGTGGAAAAGGAATGAGAATTGTGGAAAAGGACAGCGAATTTGAAAATCAAATGAAAAGAGCGGTTAGTGAAGCTAAAAATGCTTTCGGTAACGGTGCTGTTTTCATTGAAAAATATATTACAGAACCTAGACACATTGAGATTCAAATTTTAGCTGACCAGCACGGAAATGTTGTGCATTTATTTGAAAGAGATTGTTCTATTCAAAGAAGACATCAAAAGGTAATCGAAGAAGCACCTTCTTCTGTACTTTCCGAAAAATTAAGAGCTGAAATGGGAAAAGCGGCTTGTGATGTAGCTAGGTCATGCGATTACTATGGAGCAGGTACGGTAGAATTTATTTATGAAAATGATTCGTTTTATTTTCTTGAAATGAATACAAGATTACAGGTAGAGCACCCAGTGACTGAATTAATTACAGGCCTTGATTTGGTTGAGCAACAAATTAAAATAGCCAATGGTGAAAAATTAAATTTCACTCAAGAAGATTTAAAAATTAATGGTCATGCAATTGAAATAAGAGTTTACGCTGAAGATCCTTCAAATGATTTCCTTCCAGATATTGGAAAAGTAGATGTGTACTCCATTCCTACAGGTGACCACGTAAGAGTAGATGATGCTTTAGAGCAACATATGGAAATCCCCATATATTATGATCCTATGATTGCCAAATTAATAGTACATGATTCTAGTAGGGAAAAGGCTATTCAGCGAATGATAGAGGCAATTGATGCTTATGATGTTGTAGGCGTTAAAACCACCTTGCCTTTTTGTAATTTTGCACTAAAACATGAAAGTTTTAGATCTGGGAAATACGATACTAGGTTTGTAAAACTTTATTTCAGCGATCCAAAGGTACTTGATCCATCACCAGAGATGCTAGATGCTGCCTTGGCTTCCGTGGCTTTACTTGAGAAGAAAGGTAAAATAGACGACTACTATTTACCATCAACCCCAACAACTTGGGTATTCAATCGTTAATTCTGCCTTAATGTCAGTTTTTTTTGTCAGTTTTCGGGGTAAAACCTGACAATTCCACTTCCAAATTTGATTTTATTTTGATGGCATAAGCTTTGATACCTACTTATCAAATAAAATTTTTAAAATGGGAAAAATAATAGGTATTGATTTAGGGACAACCAATTCTTGTGTAAGCGTTATGGAAGGTAACGAACCAGTGGTTATCCCCAATAGTGAGGGTAAAAGAACCACACCCTCTGTAGTGGCTTTTGTAGATGGAGGTGAACGTAAAGTGGGCGATCCAGCTAAAAGACAAGCTATTACAAATCCAACTAACACCATTTATTCTATTAAAAGATTTATGGGTTGCAGATTTGATGAAGTTAATAAGGAGGCTGAACGTGTTCCATATAATGTTGTCAAGGGAGAAAATAATACTCCTAGAATTCAAATCAATGATAGAAATTATTCTCCACAAGAAATTTCTGCGATGGTACTCCAAAAGATGAAGAAAACTGCAGAAGACTTTTTAGGACAAGAAGTAAATGAAGCTGTAGTTACCGTACCAGCTTACTTCAATGACGCTCAAAGACAAGCTACAAAAGAAGCTGGAGAAATTGCCGGTTTGAAAGTAGAAAGAATTATCAATGAGCCCACTGCCGCCGCTCTCGCTTATGGACTAGATAAGTCAGGCAAAGACATGAAAATTGTTGTTTTTGATTTTGGGGGTGGTACTCATGATGTATCTATATTAGAACTAGGTGATGGTGTGTTTGAAGTATTGTCTACTGACGGTGATACTCATCTAGGAGGTGATGACGTAGATCAAAAAATTATTGATTGGTTAGCAGATGAATTTAAAAAGGACGAAGGTCTTGATTTGAAAAAAGATCCTATGGCTCTTCAGCGATTAAAAGAGGCTGCAGAAAAGGCTAAAATTGAATTATCATCTTCTGCTTCAACTGAAATTAATTTACCTTATATAATGCCAGTGGATGGTGTACCAAAACACCTTGTTAGGTCCCTAACAAAAGCAAAGTTTGAACAGTTAATTGACGATCTTGTTAAAAGAACGATTGAACCATGTAAATCAGCCCTCAAAAGTGCTGGGTTATCTACTTCAGACATTGACGAGGTTATTTTAGTTGGTGGATCAACTAGAATACCTGCCATACAAGAAGCTGTTCAACAATTCTTTGGAAAAGCTCCCTCTAAAGGAGTTAACCCTGATGAAGTTGTCTCTCTAGGTGCTGCTATTCAAGGTGGTGTTTTAACAGGTGAAGTAAAAGATGTCTTATTATTAGATGTAACGCCTCTATCTCTTGGGATTGAAACAATGGGCGGTGTTTTTACAAAGTTGATTGATTCGAATACGACCATACCTACTCAAAAATCGCAAGTTTTTTCAACTGCTGCTGACAATCAACCTTCTGTAGAGATTCATGTTTTACAGGGTGAAAGGTCAATGGCTGCTGATAATAAAACCATTGGAAGATTTCATCTAGATGGAATTCCTCCTTCACCAAGAGGTGTGCCTCAAATTGAAGTAGCGTTTGACATCGATGCGAATGGAATAATTAATGTTAAGGCTATAGACAAAGCCACTAATAAAGAACAATCCATCCGAATTGAAGCTTCATCTGGTCTTTCTGAAGAAGAAATTGAAAAGATGAAGAAAGAAGCTGAGGCTAATGCTGATGCGGACAATAAAAAGAAGGAAGAAGTAGAAAAGGTTAATGCCGCAGATAGTTTGATTTTCCAAACAGAAAAGCAGCTTAAAGAATATGGTGATAAAAT
>JAYYEV010000079.1:0-20619 GCA_036159515.1 Bacteroidota bacterium
CGCTAAAAAATGGTCAAGTTTATCAATTAGCTCTTCTGAATTCACATGTTCAACTTGTTCAGCTATGTTATGTACATTACTCCAACTAAACCCGAGTTTATTAACTAAAAATGTTTCCCATAAACGATGTTTTCTGATGACAGATAATGCGATTAATTCTCCTTTTTTAGTTAAGTGGGATCCTTTATATTTTAAATAATCTACACATTTTTTTTCAGCTAATTTTTTAAGCATATCACTTACACTTGAAGGCTTCATGGACAGATAATTAGCTATTTCATTTGTAGAAACGCTTTTATTACCTTGCTGTAAATGGTAAAGACATTTTAAATAATCCTCTTCTGATTTCGTATTCATTTAAGTGTAAAAGTAAATATTTTTTAGACGTGACTAAAAAATAGATTAGTTTTAAGTAATTTTATTCCGTGAAACTTTACTGCACCGTATTACTACTTTTTATTGGATTGATGTCTTCTTTTATTAGTCACGCACAATACGAATTTAAGGGAACTGTGATACAACAAAATGCAAGCGTGATACCGTTTGTACAAATTCAACTTTTGGATTCAGATCAATTAGTGGTTGCTGATCTTGAAGGAAGGTTTAAATTTATTTCTAATCGTGAAGAAGAGGAGGTGCTTGTAAAATCAATTGGTTTTAAAAATGTAAAAACTAAACTTCATTCTTCAAGTCAAAATAAAATAGTCTTACAAGAAAATAACCAATACCTTGATGAATTAGTGATTAGTGGGACCTTGGAAGAAATTAAACAGAAAAATAGTCCCATTGCAATTGAGGTATATAGTGCTAGTTTTATCAATAAGATTCCGTCCTCAAATCTAGTTGATGTTACTGATCAAATGGCTGGTGTCAGACCTCAAATAAACTGCGCTGTTTGTAATACAGGTGATATTCACATTAATGGAATGGAAGGATCATATTCAATGATTGTAATTGATGGAATGCCCGTTATGGGAGGACTAGCATCAGTTTATGGTCTTCAAGGTATTCCAACAAGTATAATTCATCAGTTGGAAGTGGTTAAAGGACCTTCTTCCACTCTATATGGCTCAGAAGCAATGGCAGGATTAATTAATGTCATTACAAAGGATGTGATTTGTTTGCCCAAGCTGAGTTTAGACTTCATGGTTTCTTCTTGGGGAGAGATTCAAACTTCACTTTTGGTTAAAACAATAAATAATAAAAGAATAAAGTCTTTCTTGACCTTTGATGTGTTTGATTACTCTAATCCAATTGATAATAATTCGGATGGATTTACAGATTTGAGTTTGAGAAATAGATATACTCTTTTCAAAAAAATTAATTTCTATTCACTAAAAAATCCTCATAATCCTTTTAAACTTTCATTAAGATTTATGAATGAAAATAGATGGGGTGGTCAAATGGATTGGAATGAAAGCTTTAGAGGTAGTAATCAAATTTATGGCGAATCGATCTTGACCGATAGAATGGAGGTCAGTACTTCATACCGTTTACCAGCAAAAGAAAGACTAACTTGGAATAGTTCTTACAGTTGGCATAAACAAAAGTCCTGGTATGGAAACAATACGTATCATGCGCTACAAGTAATAGGGTTTTCACAGTTTACATGGCGTAAAAAATGGAATGAAAAGTTTAATCTTTTATCCGGATTGGCCTTAAGATATAATTATTATGATGATAATACACCTGCAACAATCAGAGAAGATAGTTGGTGGCTACCAGGTGCATTTCTGCAAAGTCAATTTAAATGGAATTCAAATCATCAGCTGCTTCTCGGCTGGAGATCAGACTTGCACACGGTACATGGAGTTATTCATTCACCAAGATTAAATTATCAATTGAATTTATCTGAACGGACGGTTATGAGGCTAGGAATGGGTAATGGCTTCAGGGTGGTAAACGTTTTTACAGAAGATCATGCTGTGTTGACAGGTGCAAGGGAAATCGTTTTTAAAGAATCATTAAATCCTGAACGTTCCAAAAATATCAATCTCAACGTATCTACTAATCAGAAATCGGAATGGGGTAAATTACATCTTGAGTCTTCTCTTTTCTACAATCATTTTTCTAATAAAATAATTCCTAATTATGAATTTAATGACAATCAAATTGTTTATGCTAACCTTGATGGTTATTCTATTTCTAAGGGGATTGGTGTTCAAATTGGTTACGACTTCGATAAGTTTCCTTTAAAAATGAACTTTAATGGTACTCTTCTCGATGTAGGCATATTCACTACAGATGAAGAAGATAATCAAATAAAAACACAACAAATTTTAAGTGAACAGAATAGTTTAAAATGGAATCTTTCCTACCATTTCAGTTCTATCGATGTAAACTTTGACTATACCGCAAGTAGATACGGTCCCATTAGATTACCTGTACTTGAAAATGATTTTAGGCCAGCATACTCCTTACCTTATGCTATACATCACCTTAAATTCACTAAACAGTTCCATAAAGGTAGAAGCATTTTTTTAGGGGTTCGCAATTTATTGAATTTTACACCTCCATCTTATTCCATTCTAAGGGCGCACGATCCTTTTGATCAGCAGATAAATGATCCAATAGACAATCCTAATAATTATACGTTTGATGCATCTTACGTGTATGCTTCATTTCAAGGTATTAATTTTATTTTTGGTGGCAAACTAGTTTTTTAATATCTCCCCTTTCTAAAAGCGACCTCCCAATCTCACTATAAATAATCTTATAATTTTATAACGTACGTCTTAAGACTATACTATTCGAGAAAAAACAAATAAAATTTTAATAAAATAAGATGATTAAAAACAATATTCATTGGCTTCTATAAGTTGTTTTGCGATGTTGCGCCTTAAAGAAATGGCATCTAATCCATTGTGCTTTGTAAAACGTTTTAGACCTAATATCATCATACTAGCCTCATCTCCTTCGGCAATCGAATAAACTGTATTTTTTCCAAACTTGTTCATTTTATCACAAGAGTCATAGACCAATACTTGTAACATCATTTTTTGTGCTTCATATTGATCTGATAAGTTATTTTGAGTCACTTTTAACACTCTTAGTAGGGTAGATTCACATAAATAAATGGTATTGATCATATCTGCGATATTCATTAGTACTTCTTGTTGTTCACCTAGCTTATCGTTGAATTTTTTTACTGCGGTTCCTGCAACCATTAAAAGAGCCTTTTTGAAATTTTTAATAATTTTAATTTCATTTGAAAATAGAGTACCATTACTGTTTTCTACATCTGGAAGTGACATCAGTTCTTTAGCAATGTTTTTTGCTGGGCCCAGTAAATCAATTTCTCCTTTCTGCGCTTTTCTCAGAATCATACTTACCGTTAACATTCGATTGATCTCATTTGTACCTTCGAAAATTCGATTAATCCTAGAATCTCTGTAGGATCTTTCAATGTTCTTTTCTGCGGAATAGCCCATTCCTCCATGAATTTGAACCCCTTCGTCAACTACGTAGTCTAGCACCTCACTACCAATTACTTTTAGTATAGCACACTCTGGTGCGAATTCTTCAATGCCTTTCAAAGTAGCTTCACCTTTCTCCATTCCGCTTTCAACTAACGATTGGATGTTGTCTTCAATATTTTGTGTCGCTCGATAAGTAGCACTTTCACAAGCGAATGTTCTTATAGATTGTTCTGCCAATTTTGCTTGAATGGCTCCAAAGGAAGAAATTGGGGTATTAAATTGTTCACGCTCATTAGCATATTGAACAGATTCAGTAATTGATGCTTTTGCTCCACCCATTACACCTCCACATAACTTTATTCTTCCAATATTTAAGATGTTTACGGCTATTTTAAATCCCTTTTCTCTTTCGTATAATAAGTTTTCTACTGGAATTTTCACATCATTAAAAAATACCTGTCTGGTAGAAGAACCTTTTATTCCCATCTTTTTTTCTTCTGCATTTAGGGTGATGCCTGGTGTATCTGCTTCTACTAAAAATGCAGTTAGGTTCTTATCATCATCTATTTTTGCAAATACGGTAAATAGATTAGCAAAACCTCCATTGGTAATCCACATTTTTTGTCCATTGATGATATAGTGTTTTCCATCTTCAGTCAATTTAGCTCTACTTTTTCCAGAGTTTGCATCCGATCCAGAACTTGGTTCAGTCAAACAGTAGGCTGCTTTCCATTCACCTGATGCTAATCTTGGAATATATTTTTGTTTTTGAGCTTCATTACCATAATAGAGTAGTGGTAGTGTTCCTATTCCTGTATGAGCACCATAAGCAACAGAAAAAGAATGGCCAGCTCCTAGAGCCTCTGTGGCTAGCATAGAGGTTTTAAAATCAACACCTAATCCACCATATTCTTCAGGAATAGATAAGCCCAATAATCCTAATTCACCCGCTTTCTGCATGAGAGTGGGCATTAATTCAGGGTCAGACATGCTATCAATCTTATCCAGAATAGGAAATAGTTCTGCTTTCATAAAATCGTAACACATTTGTTCAATCATTCGTTGTTCTTCATTCCATTCTTCTGGAATAAAAATTTCATTAGGATGGGTTTCTTTTACTAAAAATTCACCGCCTCTTATGGCTTTTTTTTCTTCAATTTTAATTTCACTCATAATCGTTTATTTATAATAATTCAAATATGCCGCATGCACCTTGTCCAGTTCCCACACACATGGTTACGGCTCCATATTTTTGGTTTCTTCTTCTCATTTCATTTAGAAGTTGCACAGTTAATTTAGCTCCAGTGCATCCTAAAGGATGTCCTAAGGCTATGGCACCTCCGTTCACATTAACAATATTGGGGTCTATGTCTAATCCTTTTACTATAGCTACAGACTGAGAAGCAAAAGCTTCATTTAATTCAATTTGTTCAAGATCATTTAGTTTTAATCCTGCAACTTTTAAAGCCTCAGGAATGGCATAAAGTGGCCCCACACCCATTATTCGAGGAGATAGACCAATTACTTTGTAGGTTATTAATCTTGCTAAAGGTTTTACTCCAAGCTCTCTAACCATATCTTCTGACATCATCATCACAAATGCTGCTCCGTCAGAAGTTTGTGAAGAATTACCTGCGGTTACTGTACCGCCATTTTTAAATACGGGTCTAAGCTTGGAAAGTGCTTCTAGATTGGTGTCTTTTCTTGGTCCTTCATCCACATCGCCAATAAATTCTTTTTCAATTTTATTTTCATTTTCGTCTAAAAGAATCTGTTTTATATGTATTGGAGCTATTTCATTTTGGAATACTTCATTTTCAATCGCTTTATTTGCTTTTTGATGTGACTGGTAAGCAAACTCATCTTGCATTTCACGAGTTACCCCAAATTCTTCTGCTACTGCTTCGGCTGTAAGCCCCATGCCCCAGTACCAGTCTGGGTGCTGTTTGCTGTAATGATGATGGGGAACAATTCTCCATCCTCCAAATGGAATAGGAGACATGCATTCAACTCCTCCAGCAACAATACAGTTTCCGGCACCAGCTTGAATTTGATAGTGTCCTAATGCAATACTTTGTAGTCCTGAGGAACAATAGCGGTTAATGGTCATACCGGGAACCTTTTCCGTATTAAGTCCCATTAAGGAGATCATTCTAGCCATATTTAAGCCTTGCTCAGCTTCAGGAGTTGCATTACCTACAATCACATCATCAATTCTTTCTTTATCCAAGTTTTCAAAATCTTTGAGTAAGTGTTCCAGAACTTGTTTTCCTAATTCATCAGGTCTTGTAAATCTAAACATACCTCTACCAGATTTACCTACTGCTGAGCGATATCCTCCAACGATATAAACTGATTTCATCATAATTAATTTCTTAAAATTTTACCTGTTTGTAATAGGCTTTGAATTCTTTCTAATGTCTTTCTTTCAGCACACAGTTCAACAAATGCTTTTCTTTCTAAATCCAATAAATATTGTTCAGAAACAGGTGTGACTTGAGATAAATCACCACCACAAAGAACATATCCTAATTTTTCCGAAATAAGTTGATCATGTTCGGACATAAAGTTTCCTGATTTAAATGAATCTGCACCGACATACACTATACCCAATCCCTCTTGTCCAAGAGCTTGAATGTCTTTTCTTTGGTTCTGTTGTGTGTACCCTTTTTCATGCATTTTAAGACATGCCGACTTTGCATATGAGAGTTGATGTGCTCTAGAGACAATAATCTCATCTACCCCTTTTCTAAGAAGACCTAATTCCATTGCTTCGTGAGCAGAGGTAGACACTTTAGCTTGACCGATAGTCAGAAACTTTTCTCTGAATCGGTTAATTCGCATATCACCTGCTTTTAATTCATCTGAGAATCGAAGTGCCATTTCTTTAGTTCCTCCTCCTCCTGGGATAAGTCCTACTCCAAATTCTACTAATCCCATGTAGGTTTCAGCATGTGCAATTACTTTATCAGCATGCATACATATTTCACAACCGCCCCCTAAAGTCATTCCATGAGGTGCTGCTACCACAGGCACGGATGAATAACGAATCCTCATGGTAGTTTGTTGAAATCCTTTGACAGCTAAATTTAATTCGTCATAGTCTTGTTCTGCTGCCATCATGAATATCATCCCTACATTTGCTCCAGCAGAAAAGTTAGTTCCATCATTAGAAATAACGATCCCTTTATATTGACCTTCTTCTGCCAAATCAATGGCTGTATTAATGGCACTTAAAATTCCTCCACCTATGGTGTTCATTTTAGAATGAAAAGTGACATTGATGATTCCATCTCCAATATCTTGTAGGGAAGCCTCTTCATTTTTCCATATGGTTTTGGATGAATCGAGTGTTGATAATGAAATCAAATCATTTGAGCCTGAGGTGGGTTGGAATTTTTTAGTTTGAATATCGTAGAAATTGGAATGACCTTCAGAAATCCGGTAAAATGATTCATTCTCTTTAGCAAATGATATAACCCAATCGGGAACGGTTAGGTTTGCTTTTTCAATATTGGTAATGCCTTCATTTATACCAATGGCGTCCCAAATTTCAAAGGGTCCTAATTCCCAACCAAAACCAGCTTTCATGGCCTCATCCAATCTGTAAATTTCATTCGAAATTTCAGGAATTCGATGGCTAGCATAACTTAGTAACCCAGCAAACACCCTTCTGTAAAAGTCCCCCGCTTTATCTTTTCCATTAAAAAGAACTTTTGTTCTTTTTTTGAGGTTGTCAATGCCTCTAGCTTTTCCAATAGTTTCAAATTTTGTTTTTAAAGTTGATTTATATTCAAACGTTTTGAGATCTAGTTCCAAAATTTCTTTTTTACCACTATCGTTGATGGTCTTCTTGTAAAATCCTTGACCTGTTTTTGAGCCAAGCCAATTATTCTCTTTCATTTTAGCTATGAAAGATGGAAGGTTGAAAACAGTTGATCTTTCGTCATTTGGACAATTTTCTTTTAATCCATTTGCCACATGAATTAAGGTGTCTAGCCCAACTACATCACAAGTTCTGAATGTAGCAGATTTTGGTCTGCCCATTATAGGCCCAGTAAGCGAATCAACTTCCGTAACCGAAAGATTTAATTCATCTACAATATGAAATAATTCTTGAATAGCAAAAACACCAACTCTGTTAGCAATAAAAGCAGGAGTGTCTTTACATAAGACTGTAGTTTTACCTAACAATTTCCCTCCAAACTCCATCATAAAGTCTACAACTTCTAAATTAGTTTTAGAGGTGGGTATGATTTCTAGTAGCTTTAAGTATCGAGGAGGGTTAAAGAAATGAGTTCCAAGAAAATGAGAAGTAAAGTCTTTAGTTCTATTTTCTAACATGGAGTTAATCGGAATTCCAGAAGTGTTGCTAGATACTATGGATTCTTTTTTCCGATGTTGGTCTACTTTTTCAAAAATAATATTTTTAATATCTAATCGTTCTACCACCACTTCAATTATCCAATCGCAATCGCTGATTTTGTGAAAGTCGTCTTCGAAATTTCCAGTCGAAATATTATTCAACATGCTTTTAGAATATAGCGGTGCAGGTTTTGATTTAACCGCTGTATTAAGAGCGTTGTTTACTAAACTGTTCCTCTTTTTTGGATTAGATGAATTTTTATCATTTTCAGCAACAATATCCAGTAAGATTACATTTAGCCCCACGTTTGCAAGCTGACAAGCTATTCCAGAACCCATGATTCCAGAACCCAATACAGCTACTTTTTTAATGTTTTTTATCATGATTAATTATTGTAAATATGGTCTCTGTCAATGAGGTCATTAATTTTTTTAAGAACCTCAAAGCATGTTTTCAAATCGTTGTGATCAATTTCTTCATAAAGTCTTTCATTAAAATGGATAACTACATCTTTAGATTTTTGTCGATGTTTCATTCCTTCATCTGTGAGATGTAATTTGACTAGTCTTTTATCTCTTTCATCATTTCTTTTCTCGATAAATCCTTTTTTTTCAAGTGATTTAATCATCCTTGTCAAACTCCTGGGTTCCATTCCCATTTTGGGTCCTAACTTAGTGGATGATGTTCCTTCTTTATCGATGTTGAGTAATGCGTATCCTATAGCCATAGTTCCATCGAATTCTGCAGCCTTTAGATTATACATTCTTGCAATTTTGTACCAAGACCATCTAATATGAAAATCTGCTGTATCTTCTGCCCGCATAATTTTTGATTATGTAGGACTAAAATAATAAAAAAAGTATGCATGCATACTTTTAGGGTGGTTATTCTTGGATTATTTTTCCTGTCAATTTGAGTAGGGTAGCGTTTGACTCGAGTAAATCAAAGCTGGATTGATAGAGGTTTACACCTGAACTTAGATAATTCATTTCTATATCACGAAAATTAAATGAATTGATAAGTCCTGTCTTTTCTTTAAAACGAGCAATTTCAAGGTTTTCTTTAGAAGCGATAAATGCTTTTTTATTTAATTCGAATATTTTCTTTCTTGTTTGGTATAAAGCAAATGTGTTACTTAACTCTAATACCAGTTGTTGTTGCATTTGTTCAAGTTGGATTTGGTTTACTTCATTTTGAATTTCAAGCGCTTTTATACCTCTTCTTACTTTACCCCCATCAAAAAGCCTGAAATTTAATGTGAAGTTGGCATAGTAATTTAAATTTTGACTAGATGCACCTGGGAATGGAGCGTTTTGATCATTTGTTTGCAACTTACCAACGCTTGTATTTGTTCCAGCGTTTAAGATAAGGTTTGGATAAAAGCTAGACTTTGCAATAGAAATGTCCTGTTGATTTAAAGATATATTTAGAAATTGATTTTTAATATTAGTATTGTTAGCCAACATTTCATTCTTAAGTGTATTAAAGTCTTTATCGTTTAACTCTGGCTTTATTTCTGAGCTTAAAATCCATTCTTTTTCAATACTTTCTCCCATTAACAAATTTAAATTTCGAATTGAATTTCGGTATGCCAATTCTTGTAAATAAAAACTGGAACTATCAGCTAATAGATTATTTTCATATTGTAGTAATTCAAACTTGACGCCCACACCTAGGTTGCTTTTAAGCACCTGTTGATCATATTTTTCTTTAGAGAGTTGGATGAGATTAAATATTAAGTTTAACTGTTCCCTTTGCATTTTTGCCTGGTAGTATGATAATATGATGCCATGGATAGTATTTTCAATAGCTAGTGTAGCGGTGTTTTCACTCTGAATTTGTAGTTGTTCGAGTTTACTTTTATTGGCTTGAATTCCAAAGCCGTTAAATAAGGTCCAGTTTAAAGCAAGATTACTACTTACATCGTTAGATTGAAATAGGTAAGGAGCAAAAGATATGGGGTTATTTCTTTGATCAGAGATGGAATTATTTTGACCTGCGTTTATATTAATTTGTGGTAGACTTCCAGCTTCACCCCAACTATTCATGATTTGGTTTATTGCCACATTTCTCTGGGTTAATTGTATGTCAAAGTTTTTTTGTAAACCAATTTCAATTGCTTTTTTGAGACTTAAAGAGTCTTGTCCAAAGCCTGAAAATGAACCAAAAAAAACAATTATAACTAGTAATCTACTCATGAAACGATGCTACTCTTTTTTGATTTTCAATTACGGGTTCCACTTTGTCCCATGATGGAATGGTTTTGCCACCTTCCCAAATCCATCTTCTTGTTCTTTTCATGTCGTTAAAATAGACTATTAACGGAGGGAAATAAATCAATAGAATGATGGTTCCAAATAGTACTCCGTAAGCTACAGAAATGGCCATGGGAATAAGAAATTGCGCTTGAAAGCTAGTTTCTAAAATAAGAGGATATAAACCAGCAACGGTGGTGATAGTAGTTAAAATAATTGCTCTAAATCTTGATTTACCTGCTTTGAGTACCGCATCTTTAATGGAGAGACCCGATGCGATATTTTTGTTGTATTGATCTAACATTACAACAGCGTCATTTACTAATATACCTACCAAGGCTACTACACCCCAAACGCTTAATGTGGAGAAGGGCTTTCCTACAATGCCATGACCAAGTAAGGCACTGAAAATTCCAACGGGTACAACCATAAGTATAAGCCTGCTTTGATAAAAAGATTTAAAATTTAGGGATATCGTCATCATAATGAGAACGATGCTAATGAGGAATGCAATGGATAATCTTATTCCTGAATCTTCAGCTCGTTCAGCTTGTCCTTTAATTTGGTAATCTACATTAGGAAATTGGTTCACTAACTTGGGTAATAAATCTCTTTCAATCTGTGCATTGACTTGGCCAGAAAGTTCTGCATCCATTAAGCTAGCGTTCACCCTAATTTCTTTTTTACCGTCTATATGGTTGATTTTAACTCTTCCTCTTTTAATAGTATAATCCGCCAACTCATTCAGGGGGAATTCTTCACCCGCTGCAGTCTTAATTCTGGTATTTTCTATATCAGAAATTGAATTTCGATCATTCAATGGATACCTAAGCCATATTTTTATTTCATCTCTGCCCTTGATTAGTCTTTGTACTTCTTGACCAAAGAATCCTTGTCTTATTTGATTGGATATAGTCATCTCATTTAGTCCTAATAAATAAGCTTTGGATTTTAAATCTAGATGTAGTTCTCTATTACCAATCCCGCTGTTATCTAATACATCTTTTACTTCAGGGTAGCTTTTAAGTTGATCTTTCATCCAGTTTGCAGCTTGCTGTAATTCTTCTCCATCATCACTTTGAAGTGATAGAGAAACTGCTCTGCCAAATCGCTGTTGACCTCCCACTGAGAACTTTTGCATAAAACGGGTAGAATCTTTGGGAAACTTACTTTTTAACTCGTTGGACATTTCAATGGTAGATATATGCTCGTTTTCTTTAACAGATAGTCTTAAAGATCCAACATGACTACCTATTTCACCTAGGTTCTCTGTGCTACCCACGCTGATAGCTCTGTAAGTAATAATAGTGTCATTGTATTTCTGTATCAATTCATTGTTATATTCTTCAACGATAGAGTCGCAATACCAAAGAAATTTTTCTGTCCTTGTTTCTCTTTCACCTGGCTGGTAAGAAAATTCAACTAAAATGCTATCAAATGGAATACTTGGAAAAAAAGTCCATCTAATCCATCCCGCGGAGAATAGGCCTACAACTACTAAGATAAATACCATTGGCCCCCAAACGTGTAAACGGTGTCTTTTGAGAATATTTTCCAACAGTTTTCCATATGCCTCTCTTACACCTACTACAGCTTTTTCTAACACAGCTCTTACGCTTGATTTTCGTTTTTCTTTTGATTTTAAAATTTTATCGCTAGCTAAATGGGAAGGAAGAATTAAAAAGGCTTCAATTAATGAAAACAACAAGCAAGCTATTACACTAAATGCCATTTCTTGCATCATTTCCATTTCACCGCCTACAAATAATAATGTTGAAAAGGCAAAAACAGTGGTTAATACAGAAGTGAAAACAGCATTCATTACTTCTGTTGTACCATCTAACGCAGCTCTTAACGGAGATTTTCCTCTTTCAAAATGTGCATATATATTCTCAGCAATAACAATTCCATCATCTACAAGTATCCCCACTACGAGAATCATCCCAAATAGCGATATCATATTGATGGTCATACCATACATAATACCGAACGAAATCATACCTACAAATGAAAAAGGGATTCCGAAAGCGACCCACAATGATAATTTTAAGCTTAAAAATAATCCAAGTACCAGACATACAAGGAAAAGTCCTATAACAAGGTTATAAGTTAATGTGTCAATTCGTTGATCAAGTAGATCTGCAAATTGAAAAAGGGACAGCATTTCAAAATCACTTTGTTCATTGTTGAATTTTTCAATGTAGGCAGACATTTCATCTGCAATTTTATCTAGGTCTTCATCCGTTGTTTTTTTTACAATAAAACTAACTCCTCTTTTTCCATTCACATAGTTTTTCATTGGAATCTCAGAAAATTCCATACTTACATCTGCAATGTCTTTGAGTTTAACAATATCACCTGTTGGTAGTGCTAAAATCACAATTTCTTTTACCTTATCTGGATCGGTAGATCTGTTCATAGATCTAATGATGATTTCTTCATTATCTGTTTTTATCCCACCGCCAGAAAGATCTATATTACTCATTTTGACAATATTGGAAATGGTGGTGAAATCAAGCCCGTATTTTAATAAGTCATTTTCCCTAATATCAACTGCAATAATAACGGGTGGATAACCTAAAATATCTATTTGGCTTATTTCTTTTGAAGCTAATAGCTCTTGCTCTACTTTTTCGGCTGTTTCTTTTAATTTCCATAGGTCGTCTGGGCCATAAAGAGAGTAAAAGCCAACGACATTACTTAGACCTCCCATACCCCTTGATGTTTGTGCAAAAACAAGTGGTTTCTCAGCTCCTGCGGGAAATTGACTTATCCCATCTACTGCGTTTTTTACGTCTTGTAACATCTTATCAAGGTCAATGCCTTCAATTCCTGTAACGGTAATACTTGAAATATTTTCAGAAGAAGTAGATGTAATTTCTTTTACTCCTTGTATACCATTTAAAGATTCTTCTACTTTAGTCGTAATTCCTTCTTCAATTTCTTTTGGCGAAGCCCCAGGGTAGGCCACATTAATGTATACCCTATTAGGTGTCATTTCAGGGAAAAATGACTTTGGCATAATAAATAAACTTAAAATACCCGCTATAGCAGTAACCACAATTACTGCATTAGCCCAAATAGGGAACTTTATAAAATAGGCAATCAGTTTATTCATTACTTTACTGTATAACTGGAGTTACTTTGTTCTTTTCTTTTTTGTTGATTAAGGGTTGAGTGACATATAAAACAGAATCACTTAGATTTTCAACATAAACAAACTTATCGTCAGAAGATCTTATGTCCAAGGTAATGGAAACCAAGGTGCTATCTTGCTGGTTTACAGTATAAAGCCTTTCATTGTCAAATAAAGCTTTTCTTGGTATTTTGACTACATTTTGATTGCTATTTAACTTAAGAATTGCTTCTACATACATGCCATAATAAAGCGACTTGGCATTATGGGGTTTTACGTAGACAGGCACATTTTGTGTTTTGGCGTTAATAAAGTCTCCTTTCCTAATGATTACCCCATCAAATGATCTTTCATTTTCTCTCAGTTCAACTGTGTTCCCAACTTTTATATTATCCATGTATTTGAGAGGAACGGGTATTTCTATTTCCAATTCATCATTTCTCATGATTTGAATTACAGGTGAACCAGGATTAACAATAGCACCTTCATCCGTAAATGACTCTACTATAGACCCTGAAAAAGGGGCAAATTGAAAATATTTTGACAACCTAAATTCATCACTTTTAATGCTGAGATACTCTGCTAATATATTTCTTGAAATGATGAAGTTTTTTTCTCTTGTCGTATTGAACTCAGGAAACTCGTTTAGAGGTTGGTCCACATTGATAGCGTTAAAAAAAGCATTCCATTTCTCAAATTCGGATGAAAAATCAGTAGCAATGTCTGGAAGGTTTTGGGCTATTAAACTCAAATAAGCACTTTTTTTAGCAGCAAGCATTAGTTTAATATCCGTATCTCTTAATTTGAACAGAAGATCGCCTTTTCTAAACTTAGTTCCTTTTTTAAGTGTAATACTCGATTCGAGAACTCCTTGTACCTCGCTTGAGATGCCAATCATTTTGCCTGGAACAATACGGCCAGAACTTTTCACACTTATTGGTGCTTTTTCGTTTAGCGTGTAAGCTGCAGTAACAAAATTTTCAACCACAACACTGTCAACGTTTATGATTTTACTTTTTCTAATCTGTTCTGCGTTGGCTTCTCCGTAACTTACACCAGAGTTATAGCTAATGCTTCCCACTATCATTAAAAGCCCTAAAAAGACCAATAACAGTACAAAGACGACTATTTTTCTTGCTTTCATTTGATTAAATTGCCCGAATTTAGTGCTAAACGACTAAAGCAAATGTTAATTTAGATTAAGAAACTATTCATCTCCGTTAATCAAGACAGGTGTTTTGCCATCTGTAATGATTAATTTGGCGTTAGGAGAAGTAGCAATTTCTCTAAGTACTTCAAGGCTTCTCCACTCAATATTACCTTCAGTAATTCCTTCTTTGATAATTCGTTGAGCATCTCTAACACCCTCTGCCTCAATTCTTTTTCTTTCCGCTTCTTTTCTCTCTCTCTGTAAAACGAATTCCATTTGTTGCGCTTGTTGCTCAGATCTCAATTTAGCCTCTATAGCTGCATATAAACCAGGTGGAAGTGTAATGCTCTTTAGTAAAACGGCTTCAATCACAAAACCTCTGTTTTCAAGTAGTTTAACCATTTGTTCCTTTATCTCCTTTTCAATCTCAGCTCTTTTACCAGAGTGCATATCTTTAGCGTAAAATCGTGCACACACATCCGCAGAAGCTGATCTGAAAGTACTTAGAATAAGAACTCTTTCAAAGTTAGCGCCTACTTCGTTTATAATGTCAAGCGCCTTTTCTTCTTTTACATGATAAAGTATAGAAATCTCTGCACTCACATTTAATCCTTCTTTTGAAGGAAGATTTAATTTAATTTCTTTATTTACAGTTCTTGTAGGTATTTTAACTAGTTGTGTAGTTATCGGGTTAATAAGGGTAGGACCTGGTGATGCTGGATTTCCTTTAAGTCTTCCCAAAAATTGCCTTACACCTACCTCTCCTGGTTTAACAATAACACAAGAACTAGCTATACTAGCTATAAATACAAATACAAATATTTTTTTCATCAGTTTAATTTTTTCATAAAGTTAATGAAATATCTACTCTGGGTTAAGAATAGAATCAAAAAAAGCCTGCAAGCGCAGGCTTTACCTATTGTAGACGATTTGGTTTATTCGTCTCCGTTAATTAAAACAGGAGAACTACCATCTGTAATGATTAGTTTTGCATTTGGAGAAGTAGAGATTTCTTTTAGTACTTCAAGGCTTTTCCATTTTATATTGCCTTCAGTGATTCCTTCTCTCAGAATGTTTTGAGCATCTCTTTCACCTTCCGCTTCGATTCTCTTACGCTCTGCCTCTTTTTTCTCTCTTTGTAGGACAAACTCCATTTGTTGAGCTTCTTGCTCTGCCTTAAGTTTGCTTTCAATTGCGGCATATAATCCACTTGGAAGAGTTATGCTTTTTAAAAGAATAGCTTCAATCACAAAACCTCTGTCTTTTAAAAGTTTACTCATTTGAGCTTTTATTTCATCCTCAATTACCGCCCTTTTTCCTGAGTGCATGTCCTTAGCATAGAACCGTGCACAGACATCCGCTGCTGCAGATCTAAAAGTACTAAGTATAAGCACACTTTCATATCTTTTTCCAACAGTGCTAATGATATCTAATGCCTTATCTTCTTTCAAGTGATAAAGTATGGATATACTAGCTGCTACATTTAAACCTTCTTTAGATGGTAAATTTAATTTCACCTCTCTATTTACAGTTCTTGTGGGCAACTTTACGATTTGAGTTACTAGAGGGTTATATAAAACTAATCCTGATGATTTAGGTTGTCCTTTTAATTTACCAAAGGATTGTTTTACACCTACTTGTCCAGGTCTAATGACTGATATGGGTATACAAGAGGTTACAGTAAGTGCAATTACAGTTGTAATTAATATTAATTTTTTCATGATTTTATTTTTAGTTTGATTTAGTTAAATGTGGTCAGACTTAGACCTATGCGAGGAATAATCAAACTAATTCGGGTGGGGGGGACTCTATGTTAAGGTGATGGGAAATTAAACAAGTTATATTTGAAAAACCTTTATTAACGTAACGATTAATTTCCACCTTGTTTCCAAGGTTAAGGTAAATAAACTCATCTGTTTCTACCTCTTTTTCAGATTCTTCTTCTATCTCAATTTCTACACATAATTCCACTTCAATTGGCGATTTATGAATAAATCTAAGTTCAGTTTGAAACAAACAGACCGAAATAGTCATTAGTAGTAGACAGTTCAACAGTGTTGAAAATTTGATATGTAAAAAGGTAAACTTTTTCATTTTCACCACATAAATCAAACACCATACCAAATATTGGACTACAGATTAAATATCTGTTTTTATTACGTAGAAGGATCTGGAATTTCTTGATGTATCTTTTCAATTTCAGCTAAGAGTGTTGAAGATAATTCTACGTTTATAGACTCAATGTTTTCATCCAATTGAGACAAAGAGGTTGCTCCAATTATATTGCTAGTAACGAAAGGCTGTTGATTCACAAATGCTAATGCCATTTTTGAAAGAGAGATGTTAAACCGTCTAGCAAGATCTAGATACCTTCTTGTTGCTTCAGTGCTTTGGTCACTACTGTACCTAACAAAGCGTTTAAAAAGATTAAGTCTGCTATTGGGTTGATCAGTTCCATTTATATATTTTCCTGATAAGACACCACATGCTAACGGAGAGTAAGCTAGGAGACCTATATTTTCTCTCATGGAAATTTCAGCATTACCTACTTCATATTGTCTATTTAGAAGAGAATATGGATTTTGAACCGTAATTATTTTTGGAAGATTGTTTTTAGCTTCTTCTAGAAAACGCATAATTCCCCATGGATTTTCATTTGATAAGCCTACATATCTTATTTTTCCGCTTTTAATTAGATCATCGAGTACACATAAGATTTCATAGAAATTATCTTTCCATTTTTCACTAGAATGGTGCTTATATCCTCTAATTCCAAACGTATTTGTATAACGTTCTGGCCAATGTAATTGATAAAGGTCTATGTAATCCGTTTGTAATCGTTTTAAACTTTGGTCAAGAGCTTCTATTAAAGCATCTTTACTAAAACCGGTAGATCTTATATGTTTAGTGTATGCTCCAGGTCCAGCAATTTTACTTGCTAATATGATATTTTGTCTTTGACCTGTTTTCTTAAACCAAGTCCCAATTATTTTTTCTGTTTCACCATATGTTTCAGCTTCTGCTGGTACGGGATAGAGCTCAGCAGTGTCAAAAAAATTCACTCCTTTTTCTAAGGCAAAGTTCATTTGCTCATGGCCCTCTTGCTCGGTGTTTTGTTTTCCCCAAGTCATGGTGCCCAGGCAAATTTTACTCACTTTTATATCTGTTTCTGGAAGTAGGGTGTATTTCATGGCTAAATTATTTGTTCATCACTTTAGTTTGTCTATTAATGGACTCTTGATGAATGGCTTTAAGTACTTTATTCATGAATTCCTCCGTTAATCCGTTATCTATACCGTGTTGAATTCTAGTCTTCAATAACTCCTCCCATCTGTTTGATTGAAGTATGGTAACTTGGTTTTCTTTTTTATGAATTCCAATTTTTTCAGCTACATTCATTCTTCTTTTTAGTAAATCCACTAGCTCGTTGTCAAGGTCATCAATTTCAATTCTTAACTGATCTAGGGAAGATTTGAAAACAGGGTTTTCAATTTTAGCTTGTCTCACAATTAGTTTTTCTAAAACCTCGTTTAATTGTTGAGGTGTCACCTGTTGGGCATTATCGCTAAGTGCTTTTTCTGGATCGATATGTGTTTCAATCATTAAACCATCATAGTTCATGTCAATTGCTTTTTGCGAAACTTCATAAATAAGGTTTCTTTTTCCGGCGATGTGGCTTGGGTCACAAATCATGGGGATTCCCGGTATTCTTCTTCTTAATTCTATGGCTATCTGCCACTGAGGAATATTTCTATATTTGGTATTGTTGTAGGTAAAAAACCCTCTGTGAATAGCCGCGAGCTTAGTCAAACCAGCATCAGCAAATCTTTCTATTGCACCAACCCACAAATTGACTTCTGGATTTATGGGGTTTTTTATCATTAGAGGTATATCTACTCCTTTTAGTGCATTGGCAATTTCCTGAACCGCAAATGGATTAACCGTTGTTCTGGCACCTACCCAAAGCACATCCACATCTTGTTTTAATGCTTGTTCAACATGAAATGCATTGGCAACTTCTGTAGTTGTGGATAAACCGGTTTCTTCTTTTACTGTTTTTAACCATGTTAATCCAATGCTGCCAATTCCTTCAAAGTTATTTGGTCTTGTTCTTGGTTTCCAAATACCTGCTCTAAATAGTAAATTTGGATGAGACTTTAAAGCATTCCCAGTAGCTAACATTTGTTCTTCTGACTCTGCACTACAGGGTCCAGCAATAATCAGGGGTTTATTGAAATGGATAGGCCAATTAGATGTGGTACTTAGGTTAATTGTCATTTGTCCAATATTTTTTTAATTCCGTTAGCTTTTTGAATAAGATTGTTTAATTCTTCTTTATCATTTTTGGTGATAGCTTCTTTAAATTCTTTAAGTTTTTGAATGTAATCATTCAATACAGCTAATATATTATTTTTGTTTTCTGTAAAAATGGGTGTCTACATTTCTTTATTTGATTTTGCTAATCTAACGGTGGACTCAAATCCGCTTCCTGCCATATTGAAAATGTTTTTTGGACCAATATTTATTGGAATTTTTGAAATAGCTGGCGAATATATTTAGATATTTCTGATCTAAAAAATTTGAAGGAATAAGATTATATTTGAAAGAATAACGAACTATGGTACACGGAACACATAATGCAAAACATGACGATAGAAATAAGCATATTTACATCTATGTCAATGGCTCATTTTTTAAAAGAAATGAGGCTAAAATTAGTGTTTTTGATAGTGGTTATTTAGTAGGAGACGGCATTTGGGAAGGTGTTCGGTTGACAGAGGGAAAATTGGTTTTTTTAGAAGAACATTTAAATCGACTATGGCAAGCCGCCAAATCAACTTCCATTACTTTACCCTTTTCTAAAAAAGAACTTACTTCCATAATCTATCAAACCACAGAAAAAAACAGCATGGAAGATGGTGTTCATATCAGAATTATGATCACAAGAGGAATCAAAAAAACACCTTCACAAGATCCCAGATTGACTATTTCTGGTCCAAATGTGGTGATTATTCCAGAGTTTAAAATGGCAGATGAATCTTCTAAGGATACTGGTCTTACCCTTTTCACCTCTACGATAAGAAGGGGTTCCCCAGATTATTTAGATCCTAAACTGAATTGTCATAGTAAGTTACACGAAGTTCAAGCGTTAATTCAAGCTATCGAGGCTGGTGCTGATGAAGCTTTAATGCTGGATATCCACGGTTTTGTTTCCACATGCAATTCCACCAATTTCTTCATGGTTAAAAACGGTACAGTTGTTACCGCTACAGATCAGTATTGCATGAATGGGATTACCAGACAAAAAATCATTGAAATTTGTAAAGAGAATCAAATTCCTATCATTGAAAAGAATTTCTCTTTATATGATGTCTATGATGCGGACGAATGTTTTGTCACAGGAACTTTTGCGGGTGTATCGCCTGTAATTTCTATAGACGGGAGATTAATTGAAAACAAATCAAATACGAAAATCTCAGCCACTTTAAGTTCTCTTTATAAAAAGAAGATTAGTTCCTATGTCAAGAACTAGCGGAAAGAAGATCATGTTGTGGTCTAGTCCTAGAAATATTTCAACGGCCTTAATGTATTCCTTTGCACAAAGGAGCGACACAAAAGTGGTTGATGAACCCTTTTATGCATATTATTTGAAGCATATTGCACCAGATGTAAATCACCCAGGAAAAGAATCAATTCTTGAATCTCTTTCAAGTGAAATGGATGAAATCGTAGATTCTTTAGAGAAAGAAATAAATCAAAGTGTTCTCTTTGTGAAAAACATGACACATCATTTAATGCAAACTCCCATTGATTTTTCATATGAATGGCTTCATATTATTCTCACTAGACATCCAGACAATGCCTATAATTCATTTAAAAAAGTAATTTCAAACCCTACGCTAAATGATCTTGGTTACAAGCAGCAATATGAATTAGCCATGAAGTTAATTTCCAGTAATATTCCTTATTATCTTCTTTCTTCTGAAAAATTACTGCAAAGTCCTAGTTCTGAACTGCAAAAGCTTTGTAACTACTTAGAAATTCCATTTTATGATGCCATGTTATCTTGGAATAAAGGACCAATTGATGAGGACGGAATATGGGCGAAATACTGGTATAAAAATGTCCACAACAGCGAAGGTTTTAGGCCTGTAACCAAAAGTACATCTAAGCACACAGCTGAAAACAAAACCATAGTTTTGTCTAGGCAGTACTACCATAAATTGTTGAGCCTAAAACAGGAACTATAGAACAAATTCTATTAAGGTATTTAATACGTAAATAATTAAATT
>JAYYEV010000080.1:0-18154 GCA_036159515.1 Bacteroidota bacterium
AATGTAATTATTAAACCTAATGTAAATATCAAATATCCTTGGAAACTTAAAGTGGGTGATAATGTTTGGATTGGAGAGGGGGTTTGGATAGATAACTTAGATTTTGTCTACTTAGGGAATCACTGTTGTATCTCTCAAGGAACTTTACTTCTTTGTGGAAATCATGATTACTCAAAATCATCCTTCGATTTAATAGTAAAACCTATCATTTTAGAAGAAGGTGTTTGGATTGGTGCAAAATCAATACTATGTCCAGGAGTGATAATAGGAAGCCATGGTGTTCTGAGTGCAGGATCTGTTCTTTCTGATGATATTAAACCATATGAGATTTTCAGAGGGAACCCTGCCAAAAAGATTAAAACAAGAACAATCAAGTGAAAATTTCCATAATTACAGTTTGTTTTAATGCTGAGGATACCATCAGTGATACGATTCAATCTGTTTTGTCTCAAGATTATGAAGATGTAGAGTATATCATTGTAGATGGAAAATCAACAGATCGAACATTAGAGATAATACAGTCGAAACAAAAAAGAATCCAATTAATTTCAGAAAAAGATCAAGGTATTTATGATGCGATGAATAAAGGGATAAATATTGCAAGTGGTGATGTGATTGGAATTTTAAATGCAGATGATGTTTATAAAAATAAACAAGTTCTATCGGAAGTGATGAATGCATTTAAAAACAACGTATCCATAGTTTATGGAGATATTGAGTATGTAAACAATGATCTAAGTAGGGTGGTGAGGAAATGGAAAGCAGGTATTTTTCGACCAGGTAAATTTAAGTGGGGATGGATGCCTCCTCATCCTGGATTTTTCATGAAAAAATCATGCTATCAACGCTATGGCTTATTTAATTTAAATTTATCTACTTCAGCAGATTATGAACTTATGTTAAGAATGTTTGAAGTGCATAAATTAAACTATTTTTATATTCCCAAAATAATAACTTCTATGAGAATTGGGGGAGTAAGTAATTCGTCTTTAAAAAACAGATTTGTAGCGAATAGAAATGACAGAAAAGCTTGGGCTTTACATCCTATTAGTCCATTTTGGTTCACATTTATCATGAAACCACTAAGAAAATTACCCCAATTTCTTAGAATTTAGATCTAATTATTCTAGATTTTCTTCTTTTGAATGCTTTTGGTGAATAATTATATCTCGGTTTCCATCTAGAGATGTTTCTGTAATATTTGTTTTGACCTAGTAGGTATTTGCTGTATGTTAGTGATACCGTTATGTAATTATCGTCTGCGGTAGGATCACCTCTTTGTTGACCAGTTACAAAATTTAGTTCTTGACCAGGGGGCGCAACTGATTGGTTAGCATATGCTGCAGATTGTGGTGACAGCAATGATGGATCAACGTAATTTGTGGAAATATCGTCAATATAATCCGTAAATGTTTTCACATAATTGATTACCAAACCAAATCTTGAAAATCGATTGTGAGTGATCACAGCACCACCACCAACAGGAGTACCGAAAACTATGCTTTTGTAAGCAACTCCTTCTGTTTGAAGTGGTCTAAGGTTGACCCAGGTAGATCCGTCTAGGCTACCTCTGGGGCTATGGTATAACAGAGTGAGTCCTAGGTAACCATATAGGTTTAAAGAAGTATTATATCTTCCTTTTCTACCTAAATCAGGAATATCTAGAAATACATATTCCGCTTTGGAGGTCCATTCAATGATGTTGTTTTTAAATCTCAAATTTCGCCAATATCTTGGTCCAGACTCAGAATATTTATCATCTCCTGATAGTCTTACATAGCTTAGGCTTGTGCTGGCAAAAAAATGAGGATTCACTTTATATCTAGCAAACCACCCTCCTGAAAGACTAGTTTGACTTAGTAATAAATCGCCCACAAATCCCTTGGCTTCCTCGTTTTTTCCACCAATTTCACCAAAGTGATTTGAAGCACCTAGACTAAAGCCCATTTCAAAGTTGTATTGGCTTTGAATTAAGGAGGAATTAATTGAAATAAATAATATTAATAATATCTTTCTGCTAATCACAACTTCAAAAATACTAATTCTCTCAAGAATCTAAAAATCGTACCAAACATAATTGAATTAAAATATCTTTGAAATAAACTAGTTTAATATTCTTATTTAATTGCAAATGAAAAATAAAATTACATCACTTTTTAATATATCATATCCTGTAATCCAAGCAGGAATGATTTGGTGTAGTGGTTGGGAATTAGCCAGTGCAGTAAGTAATGCAGGTGGTTTAGGGATTATTGGTTCAGGATCAATGTATCCAGATATTTTAAAAGACCACATCATAAAATGTAAGAAAAATACTAATGCTCCTTTTGCAGTTAATCTACCTCTTTTGTATCCAAATGCTGAAGATCATATAAAATCTATTTTGGATTTAAAAGTTCCTATCGTTTTTACATCTGCTGGAAATCCAAAAACCTGGACTGGGGTATTAAAAAAGCATGGAGTCAAGGTAGTACATGTGGTTTCTAGTGTAAGATTCGCAAAAAAAGCAAAAGACGCAGGGGTTGACGCGATAGTAGCTGAAGGTTTTGAAGCTGGAGGCCACAATGGAATTGAAGAAACAACTACATTTTGTCTTATTCCTGAAGTTGCCAAAGCCGTCCAAATTCCTTTGATAGCAGCTGGTGGTATCATTGATGGTAGAAGTATGTTAGCTGCCATGGTGTTAGGGGCAGATGCTGTACAGATGGGTTCAAGATTTGTGGCATCTGAAGAGTCTTCAGCACACATTAATTTTAAGCAAAAAGTGGTTGGATTAAGTGAAGGGGAGACTCAATTGACACTTAAAGAAATAACTCCGGTTAGACTTATAAAAAATGACTTTTATAATGAAGTCAAAAAAATTTATGAAAGCAATGGAACATTAGAAGAATTAAAAAATAAACTTGGTAGAGGTAGAGCAAAAAAAGGAATGTTTGAAGGAGATATGGTACACGGCGAATTAGAAATTGGACAAGCTGCGTCTCAAATAAATGCGATATTACCCGCACAGGTAATTTTAAATCAAATATTAGACGAATTCAAATGGGCTAAAAATAATATGTACACTATCTAATTTTGGAGTGCAATCTTTTAATACCCTGGCAACTTTAATTAATTTATTGCGTTATTAATTGAAAATTTTAAAATTTAATTTCTCTGTAGTTTATATGAATTTGTTTCAAGGATGGGTATTACGGAACTTTTTAGTGTTCTTTATTTTAATAAAAACACTTCTTTCATTTGCAGAAGATGTACAACCTTACCCATGTGCTAATGCTTCCTGCTTTTGCATACAAGTCAATGAAATTGGAGAGCTGTCAATTATTTGGGATCAGACCAATCTAGGAGTTTCTAACTTTTTCGAACATCAATTTTATGCTGATACAGGAACTGGTTTTTTGTATATAGGTTCAGAGAACGATCCTAACGTAAATTCATTTACCTATCCAAACTTTTATGCAGCCTTATCAAGTTCAAGTTATTACATAAAAACCTATTACGGAGTAGGCGGAGGATTAGTTCAATTTAGTGATACCATTTCTAGCATTTATTTTGATTTAGTAAATCAATTTGACGGAACCATGCATTTAAGCTGGAATCATCCTATGCCATTAGATTCAATACCTCCAAATTCTTATTATTCATTAGAAAAATCGTCACCATCTACACCTCCAACAAGTGCTGTTTGGAATCACGTCCGAAATTTACCTGTAGACTCCACTTTCACCATAGAGTCACTAGGAATATGTGCGGATTGGATTAACTATAGAGTACGACTAGTTACGGATAATTGTGACTTTGTCTCAAATATTGATGGTGGATACATTCAAGATCAAACTCCACCTGATGCCCCTTTAATTAATTTTGTAAGTAATGACACGTCAACCAATACAATGCAAATTAATTGGAATCCAAGTTCTGCAACAGATACCTATGCATACATCATTTTTAAATTTTATAACGGTTCTTGGTCTCCTGTAGATACTGTTTTTGGAAGACTTAATACTTCCTATTATGACACTTCAACTACTACATTTGGAAATCAATCCGTACAATACGCTGTTGCAGCAATGGATGGTTGTAGCTTTGGAACCCCACCTCAAAATAATACCAGTCCTGCAGGACTAGAACATCAAAATATTCATTTAAGTTCAACCTATGACCAATGTACAGGTGTGGTTAGTTTAAATTGGAATCCCTACATTAATTGGAGTCTTGGTGTAGATCGTTATGAAGTTTTTGTTAAAAATCAGCAATCCAATTGGAGTTTAGCTGGAGTTGCTATTAATAACTCATTTAATTATTTTATACAGAATGGCAATTTGAATTATTCGTTCTTTGTAAAAGCTATTGCAGATTCAACTCTTCATACTTCAATTTCAAATCAAGTTGAATTTTTTGCAGTACAGAATCCTATTCCTCAGTATTCTTACATATCTAGTACAACAGTTTCAGGAGATTCGGTCCTGATCACTTATTCGGGAGATAATTCTGTAGGCGTAAGTGAGGTTTATCTTTATCAATCATTTGATAATGGAATTAACTTTACAAGAATAGCCAGCGAGATAAGTCCTGTATTTCCAGTTACATTTTATGTACTTGATGCTTTTCCTAATAATCAATCCAGCATGTATCAAGTTTCTGTGTTGGATGCTTGTGGGAATGAAATTGCATATTCAAATGTGGGTAAAACCATTTTCTTGTCTGTAGATAATAGTGACTACGCTTTGAAGTCTTTAAGTTGGAATTCCTATATACGATGGGAAAATGGAGTAGAAAATTATGAAATTCAGGCAAGGCAGAAAAATATGAATAGTTTCCAAAATGTGGCCAATCTTGACTCATCTTTGAATAGTTATCTTCATGATATTAATCACTTCGTTACACCACCATTTGGAGGGGTTGTTTGTTATAAAATTAAAGCTTTAGAAGTTTTAAATTCATTTGGTGAACGGGGAATTAGTGAATCAAATGAGGTGTGTGTGCAACAACAAATAATAGTTTCTATTCCAAATGCATTATACATTGGAGGATTGAATCCTTATTGGAAACCAATTGTTAATATTGATGAATTCGAAGAATACAAAGTTTCTATATACAATAGGTTAGGTCAATTGGTATATGAATTAGAAGATTATACTCAATTTTGGGATGGAAGTTATCAATCTTCAGATGGAACATCTACAGGTGAGTTTTCTTCAAATGGGGTATTTATTTATTTTATGGAATTTAAAACTACAGATGGAAATTACCATAATAGAAAAGGACATATCACGGTAATTAGATAACTATGTTTTTTGCTTTTTCTTTTTGGCAGCTGGAAATAATATATTGTTTAAAATTAATCTATAACCAGGAGAATTAGGGTAGAGATTAAGATCAGTTGGTGGATCATTAACAAAATGCCTGTAATCTTCTGGATCATGCCCTCCATAAAAGGTCCATTGTCCTTTTCCAAATTCACCATGAATATAACGTGCAGTTTTTAATGCTTTGGATTCACCCATAATTAGGACATCAGATTTAATTAGAGCGGTTTTAAAGTCTGTTGTTTGCCCCATGAAGCCTTTAATGACATTTGTGTGATTTTGACAGAGTAGGGTAGGAACAATATCCCATTTTGCTGAAAATTCAAATAAGGTAAATAAATCTTGTGTTTCAGGAATACGGTGTAAAGTAGTGCCATCTATGTCTGAAAATTCGTACTCTAAAGGATTCATTTTAAGTTTAAAGTTCTTGAACGCTAGGGTGTTATTATAATTGAGTTTAGATTGTGCTTGCGGATCTGCCTTATCTCCATCAAACATGTGCTCACAGATGTCTGTATTTTCTGCAGAAAGCGCAATGTCATAGGAATCAGTTCCAGAACACATCGTGAATAAAAACCCTCCACCAGCTACAAATTCTTTTATGTTTTTAGAAACCTGAAGTTTTAAATGAGATACTTTTTCAAATCCCAGAGAAAGTGCTCTTTGTTCTGAATCAGATTGCTGTTTTTTATACCAAGGGGCATTCTTATAATTTCGATAGAACTTTCCATATTGTCCAGTAAAATCTTCATGGTGTAAATGAAGCCACTCATATTTAAAAAGTTGATTTTCTATCACTTCCTTATCATAAATCTCATCATATGGAATTTCTGCATAAGTTAAGACTAGCGTAACAGCATCATCCCATGGTTGTTTTCCTTGGGGTGTGTATACAGCAATTTTGGGTGCTTTTTCAAGTTTCACTACTTCCATGTTTACTTCAGGATCACTTATTTCAGTTTTTATGGCATTTACTTTAGCATCCGTTATTAGTTCATAAGTAACCCCTCTGATGGTACATTCTTCTTGGATGGAATTATAATTAGCCACCAAAAAACTACCTCCCCTATAATTGAGAAGCCACTCTACTTCTATTTCATTTTGTAATATCCAATATGCTATGCCATATGCTTTGAGATGATTTCGCTGGCTTTCTTCATCCATTGGAATTAAGATTTTACTAGCAAAAATATTGGGAGTAATAATGGATACAAAAAGTAATATGCTAATTAGTCTCTTCAAATAGATCACTCAAAATTAATCAGAAAAAGGTTTAAATTGTGTTAAAAGGGATCATCTTCGTCAAGATCATCGTTCATTTTAGACGGTAATGTAAATGAAGACATATCGTCACCAAAATTTTGATTTGGTTTTAGATCATTATTAAACACAAAATCATCTTGATTTAACCCATCGAGATTAGAAAATTTGGCGTATTTCCCCACGAATTTTAAGCGAATATCTTTTAATGATCCATTTCTATGTTTGGCTACAATAATTTCTGCTTGTCCATTGCAAGGGGTTCCGTCTGGCCACTCTGTTAACTGGTAGTACTCCGGTCTATATATGAAACAAACTATATCTGCATCTTGTTCAATAGCTCCAGAGTCTCTCAAATCGGATAACATAGGTCTTTTATCTCCTCCTCTAGTTTCTACTGATCTACTTAACTGTGAAAGCGCAATCATAGGGACATCGAGCTCTTTCGCAATCTCTTTAATTGATCTTGAAATATTACTTATCTCTTGCTCCCTGTTCCCTCCTTTTCCACCAGAAGACATTAATTGCAAATAGTCGATTATGATAAGCTGAACATCATGCTGTTGTTTTAATCTTCTACATTTTGCTCGCAATTCAAAAATAGATAGTGCTGGGGTATCATCAATGTAAACAGGTGCTTCTGACAATGCTTTTGTTCTTTCAAAAAATTGTTCGAATTCATTTTTAGAAAAATTCCCTCTCCTAATGTCTTCTGCAGGAATTTCTGCTTCTCCAGAAATTAAACGATTTACCAATTGGATGGAAGACATTTCAAGTGAGAAAATAGCTACTGGTTTCTGATGATCAACGGCTACATTTCTGGCCATAGAAAGTACAAATGCTGTTTTTCCCATCCCAGGTCTAGCAGCGATAACAATCATATCTGATTTTTGCCAACCTGATGTAATTTTGTCTAGCTCTGTAAAACTTGTTCCCACTCCACTAATACCATCTTCTCTTAACATGGCACTTTCTATTTCGCTTTGTGCTTTAAATAGAAGTGAAGCCATAGATTCGTAATCCTTCCTGATATTTCCTTCAGCTACAGCAAATAATTCACTTTCTGTTTCATCTAATAAGTCAAAAACATCTGTGGTTTCATCATATGCATTCTGAATTACCTTGCCTGATATTCTAATAAGTTCTCTTAAAATAAATTTTTGTACTAAAATTCTTGCATGGGCTTCAGCGTGTGCTGCTGAGGCTACTCTATTAGTGAGCTGAGAGATATAATAGGCCCCTCCAACTTGATCTAATTCTCCTTTTGATCTTAGTTTTTGAGTTACCGTTAAGATATCGATACTTTCAGAGGCAGAGAATAATTCTTGAATAGATTCATAAATTTTTTTGTGTGAATCCTTGTAAAATATTTCGGGTCTATGGATAATATCTATTACATCATTCAGCGGGGCCTTTTCTAACATCAAGGCACCCAGTACAGCTTCTTCCAGTTCTAATGCTTGTGGAGGCAATTTACCAATAGTAGCTATATCAGCTGGTTTGGAGAATGTTCTAACTGGTTTTTTATTGGTTAGTTCTAGACGGTCAGACATGTAACAAATGTAAATTAATATCTAATCTTCAATTCTTTTTTTGCCTTTTAAAATTATCAAATAACTTTATTAACAAATGTTAGTAACTAATCCTATAAAATTTAGCCTTGTTTTCATTCAAATTTTATGTGTGATATGTTCTTGCCAAAAACCAGATAAAGTGCCACCAAGGGTAAATATAAATAACCCTTTGAATAATACTTCATTTCAAATTCCATGTGTAATTCAGGTGGACGGTACTGTCCACGATAATCAATTACTTTCAAGAATAGAAATCTCTGTTGTTGACGAAAACTTGCTTCCAGTCACAACTACCACAACCCAAAACATAAGTGGAAATCAATTTGAATTTAATGAACAATTTTTGATTAACGATAGGCTATTATCATCAGGTAATTATTTTGTAAAAGTGAGCGTAGAAGACGAAGAAGGGAATTCAAATTCTTCTTACACGGACATTAATTTAAGTGAAGTCACAAGAGAATTAATGGGTATTTATCTTGTCTCCTCCAATCAGTCTATAACCAACTTGAGTTTTCTTGATGATGTAGGAAACATTGCGTTGAAAGCTACTATTCATGGAAGCCACAAGGTTTCTGAAGCAAATTCAAAACATCAATATATTTTTATTGGTACAGATAACAAGGGTATTTCTTTAGAATCGGATTTTTATACCACAAAATGGGAAGTTTCATTTCTATCTTCGACTTATGATTTTTTCCAGGATGTGAAAAAAAGTAAGGATGAGGATCAGTTATACATATCAAATGGAGATGGAGTAATTAGAAGGTTTGATAAAAATGGAACTCAAATTGGCGGATATATAGCTGATTTTCAAAATTGGTTTGCAAATTTAAATGAGATTGAAAATTATATAATGGTTGATACATATTCTAATTTGTTCACAAGGTGGATCACCGTTTTTAATAAAGGCTCAGGCATAGAGCAAACTCGAAAATCAATTACGGGTGAAGTAGTAGAAATAGGTCTGGTTAATAACACCCTTTGTTTTATTTTAATTCAAAATGGCAATGATTTCTATTTAGCTCATTATGACTTAAATACAAATAATTTATGGATTGAGTCTAGTGTACAGAATAATCATTGTCACCATGCTCAAATAAAGGGAAATTACTTGTACATAACCTCAGACGAAGGACTTTATCGATTTAATTATAATACTTATCAGATGCTCCCCTTGATTGCGAATTTTCCATGTTCACAAATTGACTTGGAAGAAATTTCTGGTGATCTAATCATTTCTGATGCTCAACACGTGTATTTATTTAATGAACAAATAGGCATATACAATACCATTGGCACTACTGATAGTGTAGAAAATATTCTAGTGTATTACAATAAATAGTAAGGGAGGTAAAGAGTTAATTACCCATATTACTAAACTTCTCTGTGCGAATAGAAATTCTTTCCTCTACATTTAAAGCCTCTAATGCTAAGATGTGTTTTTTTATCTCAGACTTAAGCTTCTTAGCCATCTTTTCAGGTTCAGCATGTGCTCCACCGATAGGTTCTTTAATTATGCCATCTATAAGTTTTTGTTTGAGCATATCTTTTCCGGTAAGTTTCAGTGCATTTGCAGCATTTTCTTTGTAATCCCAGCTTCTCCAAAGTATAGAAGAACAAGATTCTGGGGAAATAACAGAATACCAGGTATTTTCAAGCATAATTACTTTATCACCAATGCCAATGCCGAGTGCACCACCAGAGGCACCTTCTCCAATTACAATACATATTACGGGGACTTTAAGCAACATCATTTCGTAGAGATTTCTTGCAATCGCTTCACCTTGACCTCTTTCTTCAGCTTCTAAACCTGGAAAAGCGCCAGGAGTATCTATGAAAGTAACAATGGGTTTGTCAAACTTTTCTGCTAATTTCATTAATCTTAATGCCTTGCGGTAACCTTCTGGATTAGCCATTCCAAAATTTCTATATTTCCTTTCCTTAGTATTTCTTCCTTTCTGTTGACCAATAAACATGTACGTTTTGCCATCTACTTCTCCAAATCCTCCTACCATTGCTTTGTCGTCTTTCACATTTCGATCACCATGAAGTTCTAAAAAATTCCCGTTGGTGATCTGCTTAATGTAATCCAATGTATATGGTCTATCTGGATGTCTACTTAGTTGTACCTTTTGCCAAGGAGTTAAATTATTAAAAATGTTTTTGGTAGTAGCACTTAATTTCTTTTCTAAGTCATTCACAGTAGCATTGATATCTACTTTACCTTTTTCTCCAATTTCTTTTGTTTGATTGATTTGATCTTTAATTTCCTCAATAGGTTTTTCAAATTCTAAATAAGAACGTTCCATGGTGTTGTTATTATATTGGGCGTTGAAATTACAAATTATTACATATTTCATCTTTCAAATGCCTGTTGAATCTTGAAAGATTTCATGAAAAAGTTAATAACTTATTGAATGGAATAATAAAATTGGTATAAAAAGGGGTTCAAAGAAAAACATTAGTCCTGATATAAAGATACTATCAAATAAAGAACATATTATAAATGAACTTATGTAGTATAAAAAATTAGGTTTTCTATATGTATATACTATTGAGAATTTGATTTACCTAAGCCTAGGAGTAATCTTTTATAGGTTATCCATGTTGAAATCAAAAAACAATTAAATATGATATTGTATTTATTGATTAACCACATTGTGGTTTAAAATGAGAGGATATTAAAAAAAACTCTCTAATCGATGAGGTTTTAAAAAAAGAAAAGATTAAAATTTTTGTATAAAATAAAAAACATTTACTTTTGCAAGCCTATAATAATTGAACTATGAGCAAAAGAACGTTTCAACCATCTAACAGAAAGAGAAAGAATAAGCACGGGTTTAGATCAAGAATGGCCACCAAGAATGGTAGAAAGATCTTAAATGCACGTAGGAGAAAAGGAAGAAAAAAATTATCCGTTTCCGATGAAGGAAATCATAAAAGGTAACAGATTCTAAATACTTTTAAAAATCCTCGAAAGAGGATTTTTTTTTATCTAAGGAATCCAATTTTGTTTTGAAATTATCAATGCTTCTTGAACTGTGATTCTTTGTCCATAATTATAAGCAGTTACAAATGGGCCTGGAAATTCATTTGAATTTAGATCATTTCTTTTATTTCGCGCTTCTTTGTATTGACTAAAATGACCGGTTGTATATTTTATCCATCCATCATGATTTTCTAAATCGAAGTTTCCAGAAAAATGATATCTATTTTTAACATAATTTCTTGTTGCAATTCGGTGCGATGCCAAAATTTGCACTCGATAATCAATATTTGTATTTATTTTTTGTGAATTAACAATATTTGAAATAATGCTTTCTTCTTCAATTGTAGATATTTTGTCATCAAAATTTTCTGCTATACTTACTTCTTCTTCTTGAATTTCCACATTATTTAAAGCAGACTCTTTCTCAATTTCTTGAATGCTTACATCGCTATTAGCATCCGTTAAAGTATTTAATACGTCTTCAGATTTTGTATTTAATTCATTTAAATCTTGCTCAGGACTAATTTTCTCCACAGTGTTTGATGCCATTTCACTTAGCTCATTATTTGAAGAGGTATCAATAGATATAGTATTGTATTCAACAGTTGGGTTGCTAGGAGTATAATAAGTTGTGGGAATTTCTATTCCATCATTAAAGCCTTCCGCTATTAATCTTTCAGATGCATATTCGCCAGTTATAAAGAAACTAGTATCTATTCCTTTAAGATTAATTAATTTATAGCTCACTGTGAAGCTTTTAATGCTGGATGGCAGATCAGACCAAATAAATTTTGCCGATCTATCAACATCCTTGAATATACTTCCTGCTGTTTCAATGGATGTGGCTACATATCCTTCTGGTAATCTGTCTTTTATTCTTGCAAAACCACTATGCTCACCTTTAGTAATTTGTATTTTAACGGTATAGTTACCATCTTCACCTTCAATAGTTCTATTAGATGATACGGATGGCTCTCCCCCTTTTGGGATAACTTCATTAACAAGAAATACTAGTTCTGGTATATTTAATTGCTTTCTTTCATTTTTGTTAATAAATGAAAAAGTTCCTGTTATTTTTTTAGTCCCAAATGATTCTTTATTGGCATCAATTAAATAGGTGATTTCTATATTTTTATTATTCGGTAAATCATACCAAATGAACAAGGCTTCATTATTTTTGAATGTAAATGAAGATCCATCATTTTCTTTTTCCAATATTTGAATTCCCTCAGCCTGACTTAAATCTAATTTTAATCTTCCTGGTCCTGAGAAATCCATTTTATTAATGGTAATTTTTGCTTCAATTTTTTCTCCCGCATTTATTTCGCTAGAACTCGTGTGTGTAATTATAATATCTTCTAAATTAAAAAAGGTGCTTAACGCTATTAAAATTACATTAATGAAGATGAATATAGGCTTTAACATAAGCTGACTTGAGTTACACAAATCTACCTTTGCTAATTGCCTTATTTAATCTAGGCTAATTCAAATTTTCCATAGAATGATGTTGAAAAGGGTAATGTAATAGCCCGTTGTAGGACAGCATTAATCTTCTTTAAATGCTAGAAAAATGGGAGGTGAAAGTGATTTTTTATCCCCTTCACTTTTTGAATCACTTTTAAGGAAGCTTTTAGGAATATAATTCAGGTCATTTGAATTGCTATCAAGTATGCTTGGCATTATATCATATTCATTCAGTGGTGTACTGTCTGTATTTGGAATTTTTTCTTGAATATCTTCCTTTTCGTCTTGTGTGGTGCTATCAGAGAATGTTTGATTTCGTTGAACTTCTATTTCTAATTTATTTTGAGACCTATTAAATAATAAACTATCTGTTATACCTCTCCCCGTTTCATCTACATACTTGTAATTTTTAGAGTTAGGTTCTTGATCAATATGATCTGGAACCCCATCTTTGTCTGTGTCGATGGGACATCCCATTAAATCTACTTTAATCGATTTTGGAGTATGCGGACATTCATCTATGATATCTATAATTCCGTCATTGTCCTCATCTGAATTGTTGAAGGCTTCTATATCAAAATCAATCTTCTCCTTTTTCTCAATATGTAATTTATGGATAACGTAATTCATAGTGAATCCTAAGGATAAATAATAATCATTATTTCCTGAGGCAATGTTATCAATCCAGTCTGTAAATAAATGATTATATGTACCATAAACTCTTCCTTGAAGGTATGGGTTGATTTTCCATTTTACCCCAACGCTAATTGGAGCAAGTAAAGAAAACGAATTGTAATTGATAGAATCATTTTCTAGTGGAGTTTCATAATCATAATCTCTGTAGAGAATAGATGCATTAGATGAATTAGTATCACTTTCTGTTAAATTTCTAATGGTGCCATCAGACCAATAATTATAACTTCTATTATCGGCATCTAATAAATCCGTGTAAGAATCAAAAATAAAAAGTCCTGCACCTATGGAAAGGTACGGAGATATATTACTTTTTTTGTTTAAATAATGGTCAGAATTGAGGATTAAATTGGTGCTTAATTTAGTAAAACTGGCTTCAAAGTTTAAATTTTCTGTAACTACGTTTGATCTGATATTTTCAGAGAGTTTCCCCTTTATAAACATGACTTGTAATCCGATGAGATCACCAAATCTCTTTTCAATATCCAAAGACAAACAAGGTCTAGAGTTAGTGAAAATTTTACCCATTGAACTTGAGCCCATATCTCCAAAGAAACTATTTATTTGAGGACCTGTTCCAATAGTAAAAATTTCTTTTTCAACTTCTTCAATTGGTTTTTGAGCATTACAAACTAAGACTGAAAAAAAAAGAACTATTAAAAATTGTTTTTTCATGTAGAGTTGTAAAAATAGTTCCTTTTTTAAAAATTTGGTTTTAGATGGTGGTTTTTGTAATAATCACTTATTTTTTGAACCGCTTCTTCAGCTGTATCTACGATCTGAATTAAATCTAAATCTTCTGGGCTAATATTGTTTTCTTCAACTAGTAATACTTCTTTTATCCAGTCTATAAGTCCAGTCCAAAAGGACTTGCCAATTAATATAACTGGAAATTTTCCTGATTTTTCCGTCTGTATTAGAGTTAATGCTTCAAACATTTCGTCTAATGTTCCAAATCCTCCAGGAAGAACAATAAATCCTTGTGCATATTTGATAAATATGACCTTTCTTACAAAAAAATAATCAAAATTGATGATTTTATCAGTGTCGATATAAGGGTTTGCTTCCTGCTCAAATGGTAAAACAATATTTAAACCAACAGATTTGCCCCCTCCTCTTTTGGCACCCTTATTTCCAGCTTCCATTATTCCAGGCCCACCGCCTGTAATTACGCCAAATTTTTGTTGTGTAAGTAAATAGGCTACTTCTTCTGCAAGTTGATAATATTGGTTTTCAGGTTTTGTTCTAGCTGAACCAAAAATAGAAACACAAGGTCCAATTCTTGACATGGTTTCAAACCCTTCCACAAATTCGCCCATTATCTTAAAAATTTCCCAACTATCTCTGGTTTTTATGTTATTCCAATCCTTCATGTTTATGTATTATCGTATTCCAAAGCTATAAATTTTCCAGTATAACTGTTTTTATTCTTTAATAGCTTTGAAACTGATCCCTCAAATACAACTTCCCCCCCGTACATGCCTCCTTCTGGCCCAAGATCTATGACATGATCTGTTTGTAGGATAACATCTAAATTATGCTCTATTACAAGAACGGTATTTCCTAAGCTGATTAATTTTCTTATAACCTGAATCAATAAATTAATATCTTCATGGTGCAACCCTGTTGTGGGTTCATCCATAATGTAAAATGTATTTCCAGTTTGTTTTTTTCCTAGCTCTGCAGCCAATTTGATTCGCTGTGCCTCACCTCCTGAAAGTGTAGTTGATGATTGACCAATTTTAATGTATCCTAACCCCACATCTTGAAGTACTTTTATTCTGCTGTAGATGTAATTGATTTCTTTGAAAAAAATGCAAGCATCATCAATCGTCATGTTTAATACATCATTAATGGATTTTCCTTTGAATTTAACTTCAAGTGTTTCTCGATTATACCTTTTACCATTACATTGATCACACTTTACATAGACATCAGGGAGAAAATTCATTTCAATTAACTTCATTCCTGCACCAACACACGTTTCACATCTTCCACCTTTTACATTGAATGAAAACCGTCCAGGTTTATAACCTCTTATTTTTGCCTCAGGTAGTTGAGCAAATAAATCTCTTATGAGGTTAAAAACACCTGTATAGGTTGCAGGATTAGATCTAGGAGTTCTACCAATAGGAGATTGATCAATACCTATCACTTTGTCAATATACTGAAGACCCTTTACATGATTATACGACAGCGGTTCTTTAACTGCATTAAAAAAATGTTTATTTAAAATGGGGAATAGTGTTTCATTAATTAAGGTAGATTTCCCACTTCCTGATACGCCAGTAATTCCTATAAAGGTATTGAGAGGGAATGATACACTTACATTTTTAAGATTATTACCACTTGCACCTATTAATTCTAAATGATGTTTAGAAGTTATATCCCTATGTACAAGTTTAGGTGGTGTAGATTTAAGAAACTTAGCGGTAATAGACTTATTTTCATTTAAATTTTCAGGGCTGTTTTCATCTATAATATAACCCCCTAGTTGACCTGCTTTTGGACCTATATCAATCACTCTATCTGCCGCTTTCATGATGTCCTTATCATGTTCAACAACAATAACCGTATTCCCTCTGTCTCTCAATTTTTTAAGTGAAGAAATTAATTTATGATTATCTCTTTGATGTAACCCAATTGAAGGTTCATCAAGTATGTATAACACACTGGTGAGTTCCGATCCAATTTGAGAAGCTAATCTTATTCGCTGAGCTTCACCTCCTGATAACGTTGCTGCTGGAAGATTTAAGTGTAAATATTCTAACCCCACATTTAACAAAAATCCTATTCTATTAACCAGTTCTTTAATTAAATCTTTGGAAATGGTTTTTTCTTTTTTATCAAATTTAGAATAGCTGGTTTCCGCCCATATTTTGAGTTTATTAAGGTCCATTTTGACCACTTCACCAATATTTTTATCGTATATGGTATACCACTTATGATGATCCTTAAGTCTGGCGCCATTACATTGCTTACAGCTTGTTTTTTGAAGGAAATTAGCAGCCCATCTTTTTATTTTGTTACCACCTTCTTTGTGGTGTCTTAGAATAAAATTACAAATTCCTTCGTAACCATTAAGTACTTGGTGTACTCCATTTTCCCCCAAGATTTTAATCAATTTTTGGGTTCCAAATAAAATTTCATGTATACAAGTTTCTGATAATTTTGAAATGGGAGTATCTAATGAAAATTCGTGATGTTGTAGTAAAAGATTAATTTGTTTGAAAGTCCAGTTATTTTCAAATTTACCTAGTGGTTCTATTCCTCCCTTTTTTATTGATATTTTGTCATTTGGAATGATCTTGTCTTTTTCAATTTCGTGAGTATATCCTAATCCGTTACATTTAGAACATGCTCCTTTTGGTGAATTGAACGAAAATAGATTCGGCTCAGGTTCAGGTAATGATATTCCAGATTCAGGGCACATTAATAATTTGCTTAAAATTCTTGACTCATTAATTGCATCAATAAGTTGGATTTCATTTCTTCCTTTTTTGAGAGCTAATGCTACGCTGTCTTTAATTCTTTTGGAGTTTTTTTCATTTATTGTAACGTTGTCTATAATCAAAGAAATATCATGGGTTTTGTATCGGTCTAGTCTAAATCCAGGAGATAATCTTTTCAATTCTCCATTGATATAGACTTTGGAAAAACCTTGTTTAAGGAGTTGATCAAATAGTTCTCTGTAGTGACCTTTTCTTGATTTAATAATTGGGGCTAAAATACTGATAGTTTGATCTTTGTAATTTTGATGAATCAGAGAAACTATCTCTTTCTCATTATAACTTACCATTTTCTTTCCTGTGACTGGTGAAATAGGGGTGGAAACTCTAGCAAATAACAGCCTTAGAAAGTCATAAATTTCAGTAATAGTACCTACCGTAGATCTTGGGTTTTTGGATACGGTTTTCTGTTCAATAGCAATTACAGGGCTTAATCCTGAAATATGATCTACGTCAGGTTTTGTTAATTTCCCAACAAACTGACGAGCATAAGCATTATATGTTTCTAAATATCTCCTTTGGCCTTCTGCAAATATGGTATCAAAGGCCAATGATGATTTACCACTTCCACTTAATCCTGTAATTACAATCAGTTGATTATGCGGAATTTTAAGGTTTATATCTTTAAGGTTGTGCGTTCTAGCTCCTTCTATGTGAATATAATTAGACAAAATTATTAAACTAAAACAAATCTAGATTTTATAGTCGTTTGTCTTTGTGTTGTTGAGTGGTAAAATAAAGTGACAGAAAAATAGCCACAAAATAGATTAAGTAAAGTGTCGTATTAATCCATGACCAATGATCAACAAATCGATAGATAGAAATAGCAATTATACAAGACAAAAAAGAAACTCCTGCAAAAATAAAACTTATTTGTGCGTCATTAAATCCTAAATAGGAAAGATGATGAGTTGTGTGGTCTTTTCCACCAATAAAAGGGGATGTTTTCCGTGCGATTCTATTGATTACTACGCTGGTAGTATCTACAATGGGTAGTGTAAATACAATCAATACAATCACAATTTGTTTGGTCGGTATGGAGGTGCCAGTTTTAATGTCTTCCATGTTCCAAAAATATTTGATTCCAATTATGGCGATAAAGAGACCTAAAAACTGACTGCCTGAATCCCCCATAAACATTTTAGATGGATGAAAGTTGAAGAATAGAAATCCTATTAACGACCCAATAATTCCTAAACAAATCATGTAGTCATATTTTTCAAATCCACAATTGAAACTTAGAAATATGATAGCTGTAGTGATAATAAAAAATGAAGTTTGAGCAGTGATCCCGTCCATATTGTCTAACATATTTATAGAATTCATAATGGCCACAACCCAGAAAATAGTGAT
>JAYYEV010000081.1:0-69797 GCA_036159515.1 Bacteroidota bacterium
AGCCGGTGGAGGGACTCGAACCCACGACCTGCTGATTACAAATCAGCTGCTCTAGCCAGCTGAGCTACACCGGCAAATTCTCCCTATCCGCAGAAAAGGTCTGCAAATTTATAAAAAGAAACAGTATATATCACAAAGTGAGTGAAAAATTTAGCTTTTAGTCAAAAGCTTTCCTTTATGACGTTTTAATTGTCTTCTGAGCGCCTCTATAGACTCATCTGTAGCTTCTTCAAAGGATTTTCCTTGTTTTTTAGCAAATAAATCTTTTCCAGGGATATTTAGTTTAATCTCTACAATCTTGTTTTCATTGGTGTTTGCTCTATCAATTTTTAAGTAAACTTCAGCGTCTACAATTTGATCAAAAAATAGATTGAGTTTACTAAGCTTTTGTTTTACAAATGAAATTAGCTTTTTATCGGCTACAAAACGAATTGATTGAACTTGTACATCCATAATTATAAATTTTTAACCCCTAGGGTGGGACTGCTGGTGAATTGATTTTAATTTTTGAAAAGTGTTATGCGTGTATATTTGAGTTGCTGCAAGGTTTTCATGACCCAACAATTCTTTGATAGCATTTAAATCTGCTCCATTATTAAGCATATGTGTTGCAAAGGTGTGCCTCAAAATATGCGGACTCTTTTTTTGTTTACTAGAAACTAATGAAAGGTAGCTATTAACTTTTCTATAAACAAATTTTTCATATAATTTATTCCCTTTATCTGTCAGAATCAAATAGGAACAAGAACCAAATAATCTATTCTTTTCTTCCCTGTAACAAGTGATTAAATTCAGTAGATTTGGTGTTAAGGGAATTAATCGCTGCTTATTTCTTTTACCAGTAACTCTAATCTCATTCTCTCCTACATCTTTTTCTTTGATGTTAATTAGCTCTGATAAACGAATTCCTGTCTGGTAAAAAAGAGTCATTATTAGCTGATCTCTAATACCCTCAATACTATTGTTAAAATTATCATTACTAAATAATTTTGATAAATCATCTTCTTTTACAAATACAGGCAATCTCTTCACTAATTTTGGTGTTTCTAGCAAGTGGACTGGTGAACTAGTCACTATACCTTTCTTTAACAAGAATTTAAAAAAAGATTTAATGGCACTTATTTTCCTTGCAACTGTAGATCTTGCTAAGTTGTTTTCTATCAGAGCAACCATGTAGGATCTTGCGTGAATTAACTCTATTTTTTCAATTGCTAAGCCGTAAACCGTATTCAGATAGTTTAAAAAGTCACTAAGATCTCTTTTGTAAGATGTTAGCGTATGAGCAGAATATCTTTTCTCCAATTCAAGATAATTTAAGAAGCTATTGATATTAGTGTAATCCATGTAAAAAAAAAGGGGAACCTAAGGCTCCCCTAATAATACGCTTTTGAAGCAAAAATGTTATTCGGCTGATTTTAATTTTTCAACATACTGTGCCTTTATAACTTCTTGTCTTCTAACTACTGACTTTTTGATATATTCTTTTCTAGTCCTAAGTTGTTTGAGAACGCCTGTTCTTTCAAACTTCTTTTTGTACTTTTTGAGTGCTTTTTCTATTGACTCTCCTTCTTTTACGGGAATTTGTAGCATTTATCTAAATTTTGGATTGCAAATTTAATTATAAAATCAATATTCACAAATAAATTAATGTTATTTAGAAAGCAGTGATCTAGAAATAACTAATTTTTGAATCTCGGATGTGCCTTCCCCAATAGTTGCTAATTTTGAGTCTCTATAAAATTTCTCCACAGGATACTCTTTAATGTATCCATATCCACCAAATACTTGCACTGCTTCATTTGCAATAGCCACAGCTACTTCTGAAGATTTATATTTAGCCATAGCTGAATACTTATTTGCATCGCCACCGTTCATTAGCACATCTGCGGCTTTATACAGTAGTAATTTGGATGCCTCTAATTCGGTAGCCATATCAGCAAGTTTAAATGAGACACCTTGGAACTTAGCAATTGGCTTTCCAAATTGTTCCCTTTCTTTAGCATATGAAATTGAAGCATTCATAGCCCCTTCTGCCATACCAATAGAAAGTGCGCCAATTGAAATTCTTCCACCATCTAATATTTTCATAGACTGTATAAACCCTTCTCCGATTTTACCAAGGACATTGCTTTTATGCACCCTGCAATTATCAAAAATAACTTCTGCCGTTTCAGAAGCTCTCATCCCTAATTTATCTTCCTTTTTTCCTCCACTGAAACCCGGTGTTCCACGCTCTACTGCAAATGCAGTCATACCATGAGAGTCCAACAAATCTCCTGTTCTAGCAATTACCACAATGATGTCACCTGTTTTACCATGAGTAATAAAGTTCTTTGCCCCATTAATAACAAAGTAATCACCGTCTTCTACTGCCGTGCATCTCATTCTCATGGCATCAGATCCCGTATTTGGTTCCGTTAATCCCCAGGCACCAATCCATTCACCAGTAGCCAATTTAGGCAACCATTTTTTCTTCTGATCATCATTGCCAAATTTTAGAATATGATTTGTACAAAGCGAATTATGAGCTGCAACGGAAAGTCCTATTGCTCCACAAACTTTTGAAATTTCTGCAATGACAGCAATGTATTCAAAATAACCTAATCCTGCACCACCAAACTCTTCAGGAACAAGAACACCCATTAATCCTAGTTCACCTGCTTTTTTAAATAAATCCTTGGGGAAATACTGCTCTTCATCCCATTTTCCCACATTTGGTCTAATTTCCTTATCTGCAAAGTCTTTGACCATTTGGGTAATCATTTTATGATCTTCTGTAAATCTAAAATTCATAAACACTAATATTTTACTATGCTAGTTATGTTAGATGTAAAATCCTCTAATCGTTTTCTGCCTTCTAAAAAAGTCAACTCAACTACAAAAGAAAAACCTAGAATTTCAGCACCTTGTGATTCTATTAATTTAGCAGCGGCCACGGCAGTTCCCCCTGTTGCCAATAAATCATCATGTATAATCACTTTATCTCCAGGCTTAACTGCATCAATGTGCATTTCAATCTCAGCAGTTCCATATTCAAGATCATACGTAACAGACGCTGTTCTATACGGTAGTTTTCCTTTTTTGCGAATTAATACGAATCCTGTTTTATTTTTCATTGCAGCCGGAAATCCAAACAAGAAACCTCTACTTTCTATTCCAGCAATATGAGTTACACTATGGGGTAGAGAGGAACAAAATTCATTTACTATTTCTTCAGACAATAATGGATCATTTAAAATGGGCGTAATGTCTTTAAACACTATCCCCTTTTTAGGGAAATCCTCTACATCTCTAATGGTGTCAATAATCTTTTTCGAAAGACTCAATTTACTCTTTTAATCTAATGAAATATAAGGTACAATTTTACGGTATAAATTATCATCTACCAAATGAATTTGTTTGATTTTAGATAAAGAATCATAATCCCCATGCTGACCCTTATAGTTCAGGATTGCATTTGCTAAATTCCAGCTTATATATGGGTGAGTCGCTAGTTCTTTTTTAGAAGTATTATTGATGTTTATTTTATTCAATTTAGTGGAATCTAATTTTAGCTTTGGTTTAATTATTTCAACTAAGCTATCACTAAATCCATACACTTCTGATAATTGATTTTTTGAAACAAATCCCCCCAGTAATCTTCTATATTTCACAATTCTATTTGCTCTTTTAGAACCTATCCCGTACAATAATTTCCATTGATTCGTATCTGCTGTATTCATATTAATGTGTACTATTTCAAACTTTGTTCTGTCTTTTGGCTTTGACAACAGCGTTAAATCATCTAAATCAATCAACAGCTTGGCTGGATCTTTTTCAGTTAAGTCTTTATTTTTAAAGTGTGCTTGAATTGTTGATGTTGAGTATTTTAAAAAATAGCAATGGAATCCGTCTTGTCTCATATAGTATAAACTATCATAAAGCTTATTAAGCTGATAGTTTGGTTTTTCTAACTCAAAAATTTTAAAGAAATATTCTTTTGGTTTTTCAGCCTTTAATACTACTTCAAACTGGGTAATAGAATCCAATACTTTTTTGTGAAAATCATTAAATACATAACAATTCAATAATTGTTTTTTTGATTTGAACCCACCTAATTTACTTTTGTAGTTTAGTACCGTAGTGATTTGTTTTTCACTCAATCCTATTGATTTCCAATCATTTTTAGTCCAAGTATTTGGATTTTGATCTAACTCTTTGATGCTTTTTACATCACCCGTCTCCTTATCATTAAGCTTCTTTTTATTAGTTGAAATAAATTCTATAGGAAGAATTTTGTGATTTTCTATTATTGAATTATGAATAATCTTATAGATGGCTAGAATAGCTATGATAAATAATAAGAATAAAATCCCTTTACGTTGAGAGGAGGTATAGGAGAAACTCAAAATAAATCCAAATTGGATTAAAAAAATTACTTTTTAATTGCTTCTAGATATCGATGCAATTGCTTCTTCACTACAGGGAATAATAAATACAACCCTATCATATTAGGAAAGACCATTGCAAAAATCATTGCATCAGAAAACCCCCACACAGAATTCATGCTTGCTGAAGCTCCAATAACTACAAATAACAAAAAAAGAAGTTTGTATGTTATGTCCGCTTTTTTACCTCTTCCAAATAAGTATTTCCAAGATTGTAATCCGTAATAAGACCAAGAAATCATCGTGGATACTGCAAAGAGAACAACTGCAATTGTTAAAAAGATATTAGAAAAAGGGATATATTTTGCAAATGCTCTTGAGGTTATACCAGCACCTTCATATTCCACACCGTCAATAAGTACGGCACCTTCACCATTTCCACCATATTGAAAAACTGGTTCTGCCCCAATAGAACCATTAAAGTTGAAAATAATAATAACTAAGGCAGTCATAGTGCATATTACTACGGTATCTATGAATGGTTCTAAAAGTGCTACTAATCCTTCTGATGCAGCATATTTTGTTTTAACAGCAGAATGCGCTATCGATGCTGATCCTGCACCAGCTTCGTTAGAAAATGCTGCTCTTTTAAATCCTACTAAAAGAACTCCTATGATACTTCCAACTCCTACAGCGGTAGGATTAAATGCCTCTTTTAGTATTAAAGCAAATGCATTATCTACTAATGAAAAATTAGTTCCTATGATGTACAAGCAAGCTAATAAATACAACACAGCCATGAATGGAACAATTTTTTCTGTTACAGATGCAATTCTTTTAATTCCTCCAATAATTATGATCCCAACTAAAAGGGCTAAAACCAAACCAATTATTGTACCTGCACTAGAGCTACTCCACCCAAGCAACTCCTTCAATACAATAGTAGCCTGATTGGATTGAGCAGCATTTCCACCACCAAATGACCCCCCTATACAGAATATCGCAAACAATACCGCAGTAACTTTGCCAAGAACCTTAAAGCCTTTTTCATTTAAACCCTTACTTAAATAATACATTGGTCCTCCATAAACAGTGCCGTCTGAACCAATGTCTCTGTAATGGACTCCAAGAGTACATTCTACAAATTTGGTAGACATTCCTATTAATCCACAAATAATCATCCAAAAAGTAGCTCCTGGACCACCTAAGGCTATTGCCAATGCAACACCAGCAATATTTCCATTGCCTACCGTTCCTGAAACGGCTGTAGCCAACGCTTGAAAATGGGTCACCTCTCCTTCTTTACTTTCATCTTTGATGGTGTCTTTAATATCCCCATCAACGGCCAAACTTTCATCAACAGATGTTTTTTCTAAATCATCATATTTACCTCTTACTACATTAATGGCTTTAGGAAAATATCGAATATTTGGAAAACCAAAATAGATGGTAAAGAAAAAAGCACTAACTACCAATAAAATAATCACAAATGGGGCTCCTTCAAAAACCTCAAAAAATACTACGCTTGAAACAAAATCAGAAAATGGTTGAAACGCTTTATCAATTTTTTGGTCAAGACCGAGTTCATTGCTTTCAGCTGCGAACGATGTAGTCAAAGGCAATGTTAACATAAGTGATAGTAGATATTTAATGTTCATTTTGAGTTTTTAATTGTCTGTCCATTATTTCAATCCCGGCTAAAAAATCTACGGGATTATAATTCAATTCCTTTTTTGCTTTACGTATGTCAAAACCTGTTACAAGAGGTCTTTTTGCAGGTTGATTTAATGACTTCGAAGATACAGGATTTATTAATGATTTATCTAAGTTATAAAAATCCGCAACCATATATACCATCTCTAAAATACTATATGACTTTGGTCCGGAAAGGTGAAATAAGCCAAATGCATTTTTATCCATTATGGAAATACAACCTTTAGCCAGATCTTCTGCTAAAGTGGGGGACCTGAACTGATCATTAACTACATTAATAGTATTCCCTTTCTCTATTTCTCCCTTTGCCCACAATACTAAATTTGATCTACTCATATTGTCGGTGATTCCATAAATAATTATAGTTCTAGCAATACTCCAGTTTACACAGTTTCCTATAACAATTTTTTCTGACTCTAACTTAGACTTAGCATAATAGTGCAATGGATTGGGTATATCATTTTCATTATACGGGCCATCTTCTCCGTCAAATACAAAATCAGTACTTAAATGAATAAAATGAGTTCCTAATTTAGCTACCGCATTAGCAAGGTGTTTTACTCCATTGACATTAACATCCCAACATTGTTTTTGATTTAATTCACATGCATCCACATTGGTCATTGCTGCACAATTAATTATCACATGTGGTGAAAATTGTTTAATGGTTTGATTTACTTCTGTTTCGTTTGTAATATCAAGTGATTGGTATGAATAATTCGCCTGATCAATTAATCTGTTTTGACCAATTCCTGTGGCAAGAAGTTCAATGTCATTTCTAGATTTAAAAGCATAAACCAATTTTTGACCCAGTAGACCATTTGCCCCTGTTAATAATACTTTTCTCATTATTGCTCTATTCCAAAAATCTGATTCAACTTAGATATTTCATCACCACTTCCTAAAACAATAATTTTACAGTTTGGCATAATTTCAGTTTCATCTTTTGGATTAATTAAAAAATCCCCATTAGCATTTTTAAATCCAATGATGTTACAAACCGGAAAATCCTTTTTTAAATCCGAAATTTTTTTGAACTGAAAGTCGGGTGGAAGATCTTTAAAATCAATACTTTCTAAGTTTATTTTATTTTCCCCTTCGATTAATATTTCATCTATAAACTCCAACACATCAGGAGTAGCTACTAATTGAGCCATGTGGGAGCCACCAAGAGAATCAGGCATAATTACATTTTCAGCTCCAGCAATTTTTAATTTTTTTACAGAGCTTGATTTAGATGCTCTAGCTATAATTTTAAGTTTTGGATTTAATTCTTTGGCTGTTAAAACCACAAAAAGATTGTCCGCATCAGAAGGAAGAGTAGTTATTAATGCTTTAGCACTTTTGATTCCACATTTTAGAAGTAATTCATCATTTGTAGCATCACCTTCAGCACAATTAATATCAGTTTTAGTTCTGAAATGACTTACAATATCCACATCTTGCTCAATTACTAAACATTTGTGTTTATGAGCCATTAAGGTTTCTAGTGCTGTTGAACCAACTCTACCGTGTCCGCAAATAATAACATGGTTAGTAAGGGTTTCAATATTTTTCATGTACTTATATTCTCTAAAATAGGTTCTGTAGTCGCCACTCAGTATGTATCCCGTAATCGATGTTACAGCATAAGCAAATGTACCAAAACTTGTGATGATAAGAAATGCCGTAAATAATTTTCCAGCATCAGATAATTCTTCTACTTCACCAAACCCAACTGTGGAAACGGTTATTATCGTTTGGTAGAAAGAGTCTAGTACAGACCATCCTTCAAAAAGGACGTAACCCATTGTACCCACAATAACAATAATCAATAGCACCACTAGAGAATAAAGAACTTTTGAAAAAAGGCGGAAATTTAAAAGCATTCTATTCATGATCTTATTTTAAATCCCAGACCGTTTTTCTTTTTTGTCTAAACTTAAAGATGGATTTATTTTCTAAAATAAAAGCCATTATGAAATATATCAGTACTGGGCTACCAAGTGCAATAAAGCTCAGATAAATGAAAAATTTCCTTACAATTATGGGGTTAATATTGAGCTTATCTCCCCACCATTCGCTTACACCAAATGCTCTTTTTTCAAAAAAATGAATGATACTATTTAATACTGGAATCTTAAATTTTATAAGCATGTTGTTAGATATAAACGGCCATTTGATCTCTTAATTTTCTAGCTTCTTCTGAAGCACGTTCTTCAAAAAACTCGTCTTTTGATGCATAAATAATACCCCTTGATGAATTTATTATAAGTCCCCCATCTTTATTTGTACCATGCTGGATTACTTTTTGTAAATCTCCTCCTTGTGCGCCAATTCCTGGAACAAGAAGAAAATGATTTGGTAATTTTTCGCGAATATGGGTAAATTGATTTTCATTAGTGGCTCCCACAACAAACATCATGTTATTATCATCACCCCAACTTGCAGTCTTTTCTAGAACTTCCTCAAATAGTTTTTTTCCATTTTTTAAAACAAGTTGTTGAAATGAAGAAGAGCCAGAATTACTGGTTAAGCCTAACACGATAACCCATTTTTTAGATAAGGTCAAAAATGGGGAAACAGAATCTTCGCCCATATAAGGAGCAACAGTAATGGCATCAAAGTCATACGTTTTAAAAAAAGTCTCTGCATATTTTAAAGAAGTATTACCTATATCCCCACGTTTAGCATCAGCGATTAAAAACATTTTTTTTGGAATATAATCAATCGTTTTCTTTAGCGAAATCCATCCTTTTGGTCCAAGACACTCATAAAAAGCAATATTTGGTTTATAGGCAACACAGTACTCTTTAGTAGCATCAATAATTCTTTTATTAAATTCAAATACAGGGTCTTCTAATTCCAGCAAGAAAGGAGGAATTTTACTTAGGTCTGGATCTAAACCCACACACAAAAATGATTTTTTTTCAAAAATTTGAGCTATTAATTCTTCCCTATTCATTAACCTTCTGTTATTCCTTCATTTAACTTCTCCGCATTTTCTGCCATAATTAAAGCATCTATCATCTCTTGAATATCACCATTCATGAAATTTGCTAAATTATAGATCGTTTTTCCAATTCTATGGTCTGTAATTCTGCCTTGTGGATAATTATAAGTTCTAATTTTAGCCGATCGATCACCCGTAGAAACTAAAGATTTTCTTTGGTCAGCTCTCTCTTTGGCTAATCGTTCTTCTTCCGCCTGATACAATCTTGAACGTAATACTTGAAGGGCTTTTTCATAGTTTTTATGTTGAGACCTACCGTCTTGACACTCCACCACAGTGCCTGTTGGTATATGTGTTAAACGAACTGCAGATTCTGTTTTATTGACATGCTGACCTCCAGCTCCAGAAGAACGGTAAGTGTCTTTTTTTACATCTGCTAAATTTAAATCAAAATCAACCTCTTCTGCCTCAGGAAGAACAGCAACTGTGATGGCTGAGGTATGCACTCTTCCTTGTGACTCAGTTTCTGGAACCCTTTGTACTCGATGAACTCCCGATTCAAATTTTAATTGACCGTAAACTTCTTCCCCAGCAATACCCAGAGAAATTTCCCTAAAGCCTTTAGTGCCCCCTTCATTTGAATTCAACACTTCAAATGACCAAGATTTTTCTTTAAAATACATGGAAAACATTCTGAAAATATCTTCTACAAAGATACAGGCCTCATCACCTCCTGTCCCAGCTCTTAGTTCCATAATGACATTTTTATTATCATTTGGATCTTTGGGAATCAAAAGCCATTTTATTTTTTCATCTAACTCTGTTTTTTTACTAATAAATTCGTCTAGTTCTTCTTTAGCTAAGGCTTTAAATTCTAGATCATCCTCATTTTGAATGATTTCTTTTGCGTTGGCTATATTTTCTGTTATTTCTTTATATGTTTTGTATGTAGTAACAATTTCAGACAAGTCTTTATATTCACGATTAAGTTTAACATATCGTTTCATGTCATTGATTACTTCAGGATCAACCATTTGTTTTGCAATTTCCTCATATCGAATTGAAATTTGCTCTAATTTATCTAAAATTCCAACCTCACTCATTTGTAACTAAAATTCCCTTTATTACTTGAAATTGTTAATTCTTTTTTGGATGATGATTCTACAAATCCAATCACTTTAGCATCCAAATTAAATGATGAGCATATGGAAATAATATCATTTGCAAAAGCAGGATCAATATATATCTCCATTCGATGTCCCATATTAAATACCTTATACATTTCTTTCCATGGAGTTGATGATTCCGATTGAATTAGTTCGAATAAGGGTGGGATATCAAATAAATCATTTTTTACAACATGTAAGTTATCTATAAAGTGAAGAACTTTTGTTTGTCCTCCACCGCTACAATGAACCATACCATGTATCTCGCTTCTGTATGATTTGAGTATTTGGGCAATTACGGGTGCATATGTTCTCGTTGGTGACAAAACAAGCTTCCCAATATCTAAAGGAATATCATTCATTTGATCCGTTAAAAACTTTGTGCCACTATACACTAAATCTGACGAAATAGAGGGATCAAAAGTTTCAGGAAATTTTTTAGCTAAATCATGATGAAATACATCATGTCTTGCAGAAGTAAGACCATTACTACCCATGCCTCCATTATATTCTTTTTCGTAAGACGTTTGTCCTGATGATGACAGACCGATAATTACATCTCCATCTTGAATATTATGATTACTTACAACCTCATCTCTTTTCATTCGTGCTACCACAGTTGAATCAACTATGATAGTTCTAACTAAATCTCCCACGTCAGCGGTTTCTCCACCTGTTGAATGAATAGAAACTCCAAATGATCTTAATTCATTTAACAACTCTTCTGTTCCGTTGATTATAGATGAAATTACATCCCCATCAACAAGTGATTTATTTCTGCCTATAGTGGAAGAGACTAAAATATTTTCTACGGCTCCTACGCATAATAAATCGTCAATATTCATGATTAGTGCGTCCTGCGCAATCCCTTTCCAGACAGATAAGTCTCCAGTCTCTTTCCAATAAGCATAGGCTAATGATGACTTTGTTCCTGCTCCATCTGCATGCATAACTATACAATGTTCTTCTGAACCCGATAAGTAATCAGGCACTATTTTACAAAATGCCTTTGGAAACAACCCTTTATCCACATTTTTAATGGCTTGGTGTACTTCCTCTTTCCCTGAACTAACACCTCTTAATGCATATCTTGAATTATCAATCATAATGGAAATAAAAAAACCCCTTTCGGGGTTTAATATGTTTAACTATTCATCTGAACCAGGTGAATAATTTGTGCTTAAAACAATAAATTGTGTTCTACGATTCTTTTGATGTGCAGCTTCTTGTTCTTCCTTTGTAGAAAGTTTATCTATAGAGCCACATTCTAACCCTTCCATCCTAGGTCTATCTTCACCATATCCTACAGGAACCATTCTTTCTTTAGGTATCCCCTTGGAGATCAAATAATCTACGCACGACTGTGCTCTTCTTTGAGATAGTTTTTTATTGTATTTATCAGAACCCCTGCAATCCGTGTGTGCTTGTAGTTCAATTACAATATTTGGATTATCAATTAATGTAGTATATAGAAAATCTAATGAATCCTCTGAGTTTACATTTTCATCCACCAATAATTCTGCTTTATCTAAAGCATATTGCACTTCAGGAAAATCAATAATTGCAGCCTCACCAGATTCATCGACAATTGGAATTAAATAGACCTCTTCCAGAAATCGTTTAGAGTTTTCTTCATTGATTGTACTGATTTGGTTTCTAGCCACCAAAAAGCTGTCTTTTTCTACCTCAATCTCGTAAATCATTTCTTTTAAAATATAACGTTTTCCCTTAGAAATTTCTTCGAAAATTGCCTTTCCTTCCCCATCGGTAGTTTGCACATATTCAGAAACGATTCCTCCTGCAGTTGATGTGTCAATTCCTGTAACTTTTATAGTGACTCCAGGAATTTGCTCATTTGTTTCTTTATTACTAACAAACACACTAAGAGAAAATTGAATTTCCGGTAAATTAAAGTTATATAAGTCATCTTTCCCTTTTCCTCCTAAATCTTCTCTAGAAGACGTAATGTAACCTCTTTTATCTGTTCCTCTTTCGAAAATGATACCAAAATCATGTTCTGGTGAATTGATAGGCCATTGTAAATTTACTGGATCTCCCCATGATTTCTCTCCCATGTTTGTCGCCTTAAACACATCTAATCCGCCAAGCCCTATGTATCCGTTTGAAGAAAAATATAAAGTATTGTCATCTGCTAGGTATGGGAACATCTCGTCACCTTCTGTGTTGACGCTGGACCCTAAATTTGTAGGGGACATCCATGAATCTTCTCTTTTGTCATATTCTGATATCCACAAATCCTTTCCACCTAAGCCACCAGGAAAATCAGCTGAAAAAATCATAAATTTCATCGATGAATCAATTGCTGGATGGCCACAAGAAAGGGTATCGGCACCCTCAGGCTTCAACTGTATTTTTTCAGCTTGTGTCCAAGAATTCCCTTTTTTCTCTGCATAAAAGATCTCACAACCCAAGTTTATTTTCTTTTCTCTCGGACATCTTGTGAAAAATATCTTTTCTTCTTTACGAGTCATTACTGCTGGACCTTCATTATCCTTCGTATTTATTGAACTTGGCAATAATTGTGGTTCGCTCCATTTGCCATTATTATCTCTTGTTGTTGACCACAAGTCCATGAAACTTTCTCCAGTTCTTGCATCGACACCATCACCAGTAGAACCTTCTCTTGCTGAAGCAAAAATCAACACATTATGATTATTATCCCCCCATGTTGGTGCAAAATCATAGTGATCTGAATTAATCAAGATTTCATTTTGAATCATATGTTTTGTAGGGTTTTCTTTCCATTCAATTGCTTTCTTACATGACGCTAATGCATCTGAAGCTTTTTTATTTTCAGGATTTAATTCTAAAAACTTAGTAATATTCTCTAGTGCTGACTGATATTCTCCTTGCTCTTTTAGTACATCTGCAAGTAATAAATATATTTCTTGATTTTCTTCCTGATATTTTAATTTAATTGCTCTTTGATAATAGGTCTGAGCTTGAGCTGGTTCAACTGAATATCTGTAGCATTCTGCCAATTGATAATTAATTCTTCCTTTTTCTCTAATATCCTTTTCCTTTACCTCTCCTTTCTTATACAAATCGATAGCGGAAAAATAGGCTTCGTTTTCAAATTTCATATCTGCTTCTGAAACAAAATTTTTCTGAGCAAAATTATTGTTCACATTTAGAACAAAAATCAAAAACAGACTAAAACCCGCCAGGTTTAATTTAAAATGTCTTTGCTTAACGTAATAATTAATCATATTTTAAAGATAAGTCGGATTGCAAAAATAATCAAATATTTTTCTTGAAAACCTAAAATTAAACAATAGTAACTGGTGTATATGTCCAAATACTGTTCCAATTTAAAAACACATAAATTCAAGCATCTTAGTGTGTTATTGACAATAAGACACAAAATTGTTGAAAAAAAATACAATTAATACACTGTACATAATTGCATATAACAGAATAAAAATTACTTTTATAAACTTTAGAAACTTAAACAAATTTTAACAAAAAAAAATGGCAAAATCTAAGTTAGAATACATTTGGTTAGATGGTTATCATCCTACTCAGAACATGAGAAGTAAAACTAAAATCGTTGAGGATTTTAGTGGTAATCTAAAAGATTGTCCAATATGGTCTTTTGATGGAAGTTCCACCAAGCAAGCAGAGGGGAACTCGTCTGATTGCCTATTGAAACCTGTAGCATGTTATCCCGACCCAGTAAGAGAGAATGGATTTTTAGTTATGACTGAAGTACTAAATGCAGATGGGACACCTCATGAGTCCAATGCAAGAGCAAGAATTGATGACGATGACAATGACTTTTGGTTTGGTTTTGAGCAAGAGTATTTTATCATGGATGTGCAAACACAACTTCCTTTAGGTTTTCCTATGGGTGGCTATCCAGGTCCACAAGGTCTTTATTATTGCTCAGTAGGAGGCAAGAACACGCACGGAAGACATCTAGTTGAGGAACATGCAGACATTTGTATTGAAGCTGGCATAAATATTGAAGGAATCAATCAAGAAGTAGCTTCTGGGCAATGGGAGTTCCAATTATTTGCAAAAGGAGCTAAAAAAGCTGGAGATGAAATGTGGATTGCAAGATATATTCTAGATAGACTAACAGAGGACTACGGATATTACATTGAATATCATCCAAAGCCAATTAAAGGTGATTGGAATGGATCTGGAATGCATGCTAACTTTTCCAATACGCTGCTAAGAACATGTGGATCCAAAGAAATCTATGAAAAGGTTTGTGAAGCATTTAGGCCTGTAGCCCAAGATCATATTAATGTTTATGGTGCTTATAATGACCAAAGATTAACAGGACTACATGAGACAGCATCTATTCACGACTTTAGCTATGGAGTTTCAGATCGTGGAGCTTCTATCAGAATCCCCATTATTACCGTTGAGAACGGTTGGAAAGGTTGGTTAGAAGACAGAAGACCTGCATCCAATGGTGACCCTTATAAAATTGCTGGAAGAATTGTAGAAACAGTAAAATCTGCAAATCTTTAAGTAACTGTATATAATATGTAAGAAATGTAGCCGAATAGCAGTACAAACCCTGCCACTCGGCTTATTTTTTTTCTGATAAAGAGTTGATAACCAAAAATCAAAATTACAGCCAACATTACTCCAAAATCTAGGAAAAGTAAAATAGATTTTGTGTTTAATTCTTGAATCAAAGAAGTAATGCCTAGGACAGCTAACACATTAAATACATTGGAACCAATTAAATTTCCAAGAGATATGTTATTCTGGCCTTTCATAAGAGCAACTATAGATGTAACAAGCTCGGGCAATGAAGTTCCTAGAGCAACAACAGTGATTCCAATAACAAATTTTGGAATATCAAAAAATAAAGCAATTGAAACAGCACTTTCTACAAATAATTCAGATCCAAAGTATAAACCAATAGCCCCCAATACAAAAAATAATATTCCTGTTTGAATTTTTATGTTTGAGGTTACGCTTTCCTCATTAGGAATATTTCTTTTAATGGAAAGAATAATAAAGCACAAAAGCCCAACTACGAACAATAGTCCCTCCATTTTTGTAATCACATTATCCAATAAAAATAAGATAAATAACAGCGAAGAAACTAGCATAAACCACCAAGATAGTTTGTACGTATTTGTAGAAATATTAAGGGGTCTTATTATGGCCGAAATACCAAGAACTAATGCTATGTTTGCTATATTGGAACCAAGTACATTCCCAATAGCGATATCTGCGGCCTGATCCATAGCGGCTTGGATACTAACCATAAGCTCAGGTGCGGAAGTTCCAAATGAAACTACAGTAACACCTATTAAAAAAGAAGAAACACCAAACTTTTCAGCAAAAAACACAGCTGATCGAACTAGAAGGTCACCTCCAGTAATTAGAAAAGCTAAACCTAATAGCAGCAAAGCTATATCATAACCAATCACTACGAATTATTTTTTGATTTATGATCTACAGTGGGATCATCAAATGCTGCTTTTTTAATGTCATCTTGAATTTCCTGTGAAGCATCTCTAATTTGCCTGATTCCCCTACCAAATGTTCGTGCCATTTTAGGGATACTTTTGGACCCAAAAAAAATAAGAATAATTAAAAAAACAAAAAATAACTCACCTGTACTAATACCATCAAGTAATAATAAATGATAATTAGTCATTAACTTTTAATGTTTTTCTTTGAAAAATCAACTACTAAAGGAGTAGCTATAAATAAAGATGAGTAAGTCCCTACTAATACCCCTATCATCAAAGCAAATGAAAAACCTTTAATAGATTCTCCTCCGAACATAAAAATAGTAAGTAAAACCAAGAATGTACTTAGTGAAGTATTTATGGTTCTAGATAGTGTGCTATTGAGCGCTCTATCCACTACTTGAATAGATGAGGACTTCTTGTGTAATGCGGCATATTCCCTAATTCTATCGAACACAACTACAGTATCGTTGATTGAGTACCCAATAACGGTTAAAATTGCAGCAATGAATGCTTGGTCAATTTCCATTGAAAAAGGAAGTATATTGTAAAATATAGAAAACAGACCAAGAACAACTAAAACATCATGGAACATGGCCACAAGTGCACCAAGACCATATTGCCATCTTCTAAATCTAAATGCGATGTAAATAAAAATCACAAATAAGGAAAACAGCACAGCTAAAAATGAACCCTGTATTAATTCGTTAGATATCTGTTTTTCTACTCCCCTAGAATAAAGAATCTTGAAACTGTTTTTTGAATCTAAAGTAGGATCATCCACAAACCCTAAGTTTGCAAATGCAGTAACCATAGACGAATCGATCTTAGAAACTTTATTTTTCGTCTCCGAACCTTCAAGATATTTAGTTGTTATTTCTAAGGTGAAATTATTATCTACCGTTTTTATTTCTGGTGGAATATTTTCACAAACTTCAGTAATTGCCGATTTCACCTCTTCTTTATTCATCTCCTCAGAAAATTCTACCCTGTAAGATCTACCACCCGTGAATTCAACACTTCCATCTAATCCTTTGGTGAACAATGAATAAACCCCAATTATAACAATAACTGCAGATAAGGAGTAAGAGATCTTTCTTTTCGAAAGAAATTTAATTGATGTGGTTGTAAATAAATTCTTAGTCGCATTTCTATAAAAAGATAAGTTCCATTTTTTGTCTAGCAAATAAGAAAAGATAAGCCTAGTTATGAAAATTGCACTAAACAAAGAAGTAAAAACACCTATGATCAAAGTAGTAGCAAACCCTTGAATTGGACCAGATCCAAAATAAGCTAAAACAATGGCCGTAAGCAATGAGGTGACGTTTGCATCAATTATTGCAGTATAAGCGTGTTTATAACCATCTTGTATGGCTAGCTTTATACCTTTCCCGTTACTTAGTTCTTCCTTTACCCGTTCATAAATGAGGACATTAGCATCAACTGACATACCTATTGTCAAAATCAAACCAGCAAACCCAGGCAACGTGAGTGCAGCACCTAATGAAGCTAACGTTCCAAAAATGAAAAATACATTTGCTACCAATGCCACATTGGCCACAAATCCTGCTCTCTTGTAATAGAAAAGCATATATAGTAAAATGAGTAGACCAGCACCAATCAATGACCACGTTCCTGAAATAATATTTTCTTCTCCTAACGAAGGACCAACTATAGCCTCGTCAACAATTACAGCTGGCACGGGCAAAGAACCCGCCTTAAGTATATTGGCTAAATCTTGAGCTTCTTCAATGGTTTCAAAACCACCTGAAATCTCTGTATTACCTCCAGAAATTTTTTGGTTAATTACAGGTGCTGAAAAGATTTGATCATCTAATACTATGGCAATAATTTTACCTACTTTCTGCTCAGTCCACTTTGACCATGTATCTGCAATTTTTGATTCAAATGTCAGAAGAACAGAAGGCTTTGAATTTTGGTCAAAACTCTGCATTGCATCAACTATATCCTCACCGTTGATTTTGGCTTCACCATTTTTAGGGATTTCAATAGCCATAAGTTGATGCCCTTCGAAATTGTACCCTTTATCTTTGGTATAATACTCTTTAGACCATAAAAACTTTACTCTTTTGTACTGACCAAAAATTTCATTAGCCTTCTCTGATTTAAGAATGTTGTTAACTCTTGAGGTATCAGCTGTCTTAGAAAATCCTATAACAGGTGAACCTGGAGAATGTGCGAATTTTAAAGTTCCATTAAGTATTTTTCCTTCGGCTAATAATATGGAATCCTCAATGCTTTTTTCAACTGCTCTAAGTTCAGCCAATGAGTCAAATGTAGCTTTTTCTTCATTGTAGATGGCCAAATCAACAACAGAAAGTTTTGATAATGAGTCTTCCGTTAGTTCAATAAATTGCTCTACTGTATCTTCGTTTGCGTTATTGGAAAAAGCTTTTGTTAATTCAACAAATTTATTAGTCCAGTCTTTATGTGCTCCATCCCAGAACTCTAAACTAGCAGTAGATTGCAATAATTTTCTAATTCTACTCTTATCTTTAGCTCCTGGCAGCTCAATTTGAAGTCTACCTGAAACGGCGAGTTTTTTAATATTAGGTTGGCTTACTCCAAACTTATTAATTCTCGACTCGATAATTCGATGTGTTTTCTCAATTGCATCTTCGCTTATTTCTCTTAGCTTTGCAATGATTTCAGTGTTATTTTTAGAGCTATTTTTATCTAAATAATCTTTGAGGCCAACTGTAAAAAATGTCATGGGTTCTTCTCCATACATATTTTTATAATGAGCAGCAAATAAACCTATAAAATCATCACTAGGCGCATTTACAGTGGATTCACCCATTCTGTAGTCTTCTAAAGCCGCATTATATGGTTTTCTAAATGAAGGTTTTTTGGCAGAAGCTTTTGCAAAGTTTTTAACTAAGTCTTCTATAGAAACTTCTAAAGTCACACTCATTCCTCCTTGAAGATCAAGTCCCAATCCTAATTCTTGATCTTTGCAGCGCTGATAATCTAAATCAATAACAGGATATACAGGGGCATCAGATTGGTCAGATAAAAGTTTTTGTTCGTAATAACTAACAATTTGTTGCTTTTCTTTTTTGCTGTTTCCATCTACAATTAACGTATCTCCATTGAGAGTAAAATAAGGGATTGCGTTTTGCGTAAGGGAGTCAAATTTTTCAACAGCTTGGTCATTCACATCAGATTCAAATGATCTTGTCACCCAAGAAAAGGAGAGTTGGTATAAACAAGCTAAAAACAACAGGATAGTAAATACCCAAATGGCACTTCTATTTCTCATTTAATATTTTTTATAGTATTAATAATACAAATTTGAGGGCGCAAATATAAAATTTCAAATGGTTATTACCAACTTATAATCAACATCTTCGTTATCATATTCAAATACTAGTTAACTTTAACGAATTATCAACTTAAACATTTGATACAAATTACATTGAGAATCATGAACAAAAAAATTAAATTAATTATTTGTTGTTTTTCATTGTTCATGGGAAATTCCATTATCTCTCAAACAAAACCACATCATATTGTACAGGCTAATGATATTTTAGTGATAGATGGTTCTGATACCCTTACCAACCCTTGGACTGGAGGATTCAATGCCGTTCAAATTTCAAAAATGGACTTGAATTTTGATTCTTTAGAAGATTTATTTGTTTTTGATCGTACTGGAAATAAAATAACCACCTTTATTAACAACGGAAGCACTTACTCTTATGCACCTGAATATGAACAATTATTTCCTCAAAGTCTAAGTGATTGGGTTTTATTAAGAGACTATAACAATGATAATAAAAAAGATATTTTTTGCTCTGTTTCAGGTGGAATTGGAGTTTGGAAAAACACCTCTGTTAACAATGAACTAAGCTTTAATCTAGTTACAAATCCTTTTGTATATTCTTACCAATATTCAACTAATACTAATCTATATGTAAGTGTGGTTGACATTCCTGCTATTAATGACATTGACGGAGACGGTGATTTAGACATATTAAGCTTTGGAGTTCTAGGAACAAGATTAGAATACCATAAAAACATATCTGTTGAAAGTGGATACAATCAAGATTCATTGATTTTTGAACTGAAAAACGCATGCTGGGGACACTTTAGAGAAGATGGACTGACTAACACCTGTATTTTATTTGACACTTGCGGCTTTAATGTGTCATCTCCTGAGTCAAATATGGACACTTCAACAACTAGAAATCAATATAAAAGACATAGTGGATCAACCGTTTTGTCCTTGGATCTTAACAATGACAATGTCAAAGATTTAATTCTTGGAGATGTGTCTTTTGGTAATCTTGTTGCATTGTATAATGACAACATTGGAGTAAACCAAAATACCTCTTTTATCAGTCAAGACACTGCGTTTCCAAGCAATAGCCTGCCCGTTGATTTATTTATTTATCCTGCATCATTTTATGAAGACATGGATTTTGACGGCATAAAAGACCTTGTAGTTTCACCCAATTCTGATAATGATACTGAAGATAAAGAAAGCATATGGTTTTATAAAAATTTTGGCACGAACAATTCACCTTCATTCTATTTTCAAAAGAATAATTTACTACAAGATGAAACCATTGATCTTGGCAGAGGTGCTAAACCCATTTTAGTTGATTTAAATAATGACAATTTACTGGATTTAATTGTTTCAAATTTTGGAGAATTTGATCTTAATGTTCCCGTGCATTACAATTCCTCCATATCCTCTTTCATCAATATTGGCACTCCTTTAAGTCCTAAGTTTGAAAAAACTAGCGATAACTTTCAAAATATTGCAACCACTTTAAATCGGCTAAACCTAGCCCCAGCGTTTGGAGACTTAGATAACGATGGAGATTTGGATGCTATTGTTGGAGATTTTGATGGAAATCTACATTATTTTGAAAACACTTCATCTAATCCAAATCAAATGAGCTTAAACTTATCCATTTCTCCACTGATTGATCAACTAAACAATGTTTTTGATGTTGGATATTGTGCGCATCCTACCCTTTTTGACATTGACAATGATAATGATTTAGATTTAATTGTGGGTGAAGCCATTGGAAACTTAAATTACCTAGAAAACATAGGAGATTCAACGACATTTAATTTTGAATTAGCTTCAGAATCATTAGGACAGGTGAATGTATCCGAATGGTGGACCAACATTGGTTCAAGTACACCGCAATTTAAAATCATAAATCAGGAAGTAAATTTGTTTGTGGGTAGTGAAAGAGGCCGGGTATTTCATTATGATAACATTACAAATAACTTAAATGGAAGCTTTAATCTTGTGGATAGTAATACATTGAATATTTATACTGGACCAAACAATGTTCCAGCTATTTATGATATTAATAAAGACACTATATTGGATTTTTTGATAGGAAACAAAAGAGGAGGTATCTCATTATTTTATGGGTCAATGGATTCTACTGTTAGTAATAATTTTAAGAAGATTAACACAGATAAATACATCTTATTTCCTAACCCCAGTTCCAATAAGATAAACTCAAATGTCCCTTTAAATACTTCTTATCAAATTTATTCTATTGATGGAGGATTAATACAACAGGGGTTTTTTAATTCGGAAATAGATATTGAAGGTTTAGAAGATGGAATTTACTTTATTTTATTCTATGTAGATAACGAATACCGTATGCATAAATTTATAAAGTGCAAGTTTCAATAAATAATCCCATTGTAATAATAGACTCTGAATGTATTTTTTGTAATTATTGGGGTAATTTCATTTTAAACTACGATAAGTCAAAACGTATTTTGGTTACCATTCCTAATTCCAATACAGGGCGTGAAATTTTAAATAGAAGCCATGATATTGTAGATATTGAAGAAACCATTTTATTCAAAAAAGAGGGTCAATTATATCAATATTCAGATGCAGTTCTCCAACTAATTGTTCAAATGAAAAATGTTTTTCTTTATCCACTTTTAATTGGGTATTTAATCCCTAGGCAAGCACGAAATTGGATATATCTAGAGATTTCCAAAAGAAGAAAAAAACTAATGATAAACCAATGTCACATTAGTAATCTCAGAAAAAATAAACGATTTATATTATAATGCATTCAAAGCATCATTCATATTTCGAACAGCAGTAGCACTCTTCTCAAACAACTCTTTTTCTGAATTATTCAGATTAAGATCAATTATTTTCTCCCAACCATTTTTTCCAACTACAACTGGAACACCTATACAAATATCAGATTGTCCATATTCTCCTTCTAAATATACCGAACAAGGAATAATTCTCTTTTGATCATGTAAAATACTATCTACCAAATAGGCAACTGCAGCACCTGGAGCATACCAAGCTGATGTACCTAGCATTCCAGTTAGTGTCTTACCTCCAACCATGGTGTCAGCTGCAACTTTTTCTAATGTTGATTGGTCTAATAAATTTTCAAAAGGGATTCCATTATAAGTAGCGAGACGAGTTAGAGGAATCATAGTGGTGTCTCCATGGCCTCCAATAACCATTCCATGAATAACATTTGAAGGTCTTTCAAGTGCCAATGACAAATATGTTCTGAATCTTGCGCTGTCTAACGCCCCACCCATTCCTATTACTCTATGCTTAGATAGACCACTTTCTTTAAAAGTCAAATAAGTCATCGTATCCATTGGGTTAGATACAATAACTAGTACTGCACTTGGTGAATGTGCTAAAACATTTTCTGTTACTGTCTTTACGATCCCTGCGTTTACTCCTATTAATTCTTCCCTTGTCATACCAGGCTTTCTTGGAATTCCACTCGTGACTACAACCACATCACTGCCTGATGTCTTTTTATAATCATTTGTACTACCAACTATTTTGGTGTTAAACCCAAGTAAAGAAGAGGTCTGCATCATATCTAATGCTTTTCCTTCTGCAAAATTTTCTCTGATATCTAGTAGGACTACTTCACTAGCAATTCTCTTGTAAGCAATAGCATCTGCACATGTTGAGCCTACATTACCTGCACCTATTATAGTAACTTTCATTTTGTTTGATTTGATTATAATTTCTGCGAAAATATAAAAATCAATATCTTTAAGTAGCTATTTTCTAAATACTTATAAAAAAAATAAATATAAAGGCAACCATTTCAATTTTAATCGTTTGTAGAAAATGACTGCTGAAAATTTCGAAATCACATCCTTAATTGAGGGTTGTAAAAATAATGATAGGAAATCTCAGCAATTTATTTATGATAAATTTTACGGTAAAATGATGGGTGTTGCTCTTCGCTATTTTAAAGATTATGACACTGCAAGTGATGTGGTACAAGAAAGCTTTATTAAGGCTTTTTCAAAAATAAATCAGTTTGAAGGAGGTAAAAATTTTGGTGGCTGGCTTAAACGCATTGTTACAAATCATTCACTTGATCAACTAAGAAAGAACAAAAAAGTTTCTTTTACTAACGATGAAGCGCTTCAAAACCAGACTTACGATAACGAAGACGACGACATCTCCTATTACAGCAGCATAAAAATGAATCAAATTCTTGAAGCTGTTCATGAGTTAAGTAATTCTTATAAAGCCGTATTCAACCTGTATGTATTAGATGGTTTAACTCATAAAGAAATTGCAAATGTACTTGGTATAAGCGTAGGGACTTCAAAGTCAAATTATGCCAAGGCTAAAAAGAAATTAAAAACAATACTTTCTAACAAATTTAATCTTTGAGTAAAAAAACAACATATGACCTATTTGAAAACCTAATTAAAGACAAATTAGAAGGTTTAGAAAGTGATTACGGAAAGGATTGGAATAAAATTTCTTCAAAGTTAGATGGTACAAAAATCAAGTCCTCTAAGAACAAAAATTCTCTATTGGTATTCATTTCAGTTTTAGTTGGTATAGGATTACTGACTGCGTTTTTATTGGATAATAATCCTGAAAACATAAAAACAATTCCTAAAGAAATCAAAATAAACAAACCTGTTGTAAAAATAAAACCAAGTGAAAATACCATCAACAGACAAGAAAAAATAAACAAAACAAAATTTTCTGAAATCAAAGAATCAAATAATCTTTCAAATGAAATTTATCAAGAATTCGATAATATAAATTCAGAAATAAATGACACAAATGCTTTTGTATCACCAATAGATTCCATTGCAGATAGTTCTTCTTCTTTTTTAACTGAAAATGAATCAGTGATTACAAATCATATTTCAATTCAAACAAATAAAGCTGCTGTATGTTACAATGACTCAATAACCTTATCTTCAAGTGGCTGCGACAGTTGCTTGGTTTTATGGAAAATAAACGAATTGGAATACATAAGAGAGAAAAAAATTAAACTTTTAGCAAAAGAAAATTTAACTGTTTTACTTTACGAATATACCAAGCAAGACTCTTTCCTTAGTTTAAAAGATTCCTTACAAATACCCATACATAAGGCGCCAAAGATTGAAATTATTCATGAAACAACAAATGATAATGGATCGATAAGCACCTATCTAACTCCAATAGTAGTGGACGAATTTTCATCTGTTAATTACTCATTTATTAAAGATGGTCGTTTTAGCTGGAATTTTGGAGACGGATCATATAGTAATCAATCACACCCTAGACACGAGTATAAAACAAATGGTAAGTATATGGTGTATTTATCGTATGTGGGGCACTTTGGATGTACATCTTATGCCAACACAGAAGTTGACATCACTGCTAATTTTGATATACTTGCTCCCAATACATTTACCCCTAATGGTGACGGAATTAATGATGTATTTATGCCAGAAGGTTTAAAGCTAAGTGGTCTTCCATTTGAAATGGTCATATTCAACAAGCATGGAAAAACTATTTTTTCAACTCAAAATTCAAACAATGGGTGGACAGGATTTGATCAAAATACAGGAAGAAAATGTCCAACTGGTAATTACTTATGGGTGGTGAGACTAGAAAACGAAGATGGGACTTTCAATCCATACAAAGGATCAATTCTAATCGTGGATTAAGCATCTATATTTGCGTACTTAGCATTATTTTCTATAAATTCTCTTCTAGGCGGAACATCATCACCCATCAACATAGAAAATATTCTGTCAGCCTCAGCTGCACTTTCAATTGTAACTTGTCTTAGTGTTCTATTTTCTGGTGACATAGTTGTATCCCATAATTGTTCAGCATTCATTTCACCAAGACCTTTATAACGTTGTACATGGACACTTGATTCACTACCTGAGCCTTTCATTTCATCTATAAAGCCATCTCTTTCTTTATCGTCCCAAGCATATTTGGCTTGTTTTCCTTTTCTAACTAAATATAGTGGAGGAGTAGCAATATAAATATATCCATTCTCAATCATCTCTCTCATGTATCTAAAGAAAAAGGTCAATATCAGTGTTTGAATATGACTTCCATCCACATCAGCATCACACATGATCACCGCTTTGTGATATCTTAGTTTTTCTAAGTTTAAGGCTTTAGAGTCTTCTTCAGTTCCAACTCTAACACCAAGGGCAGTATAGATGTTTTTTATTTCTTCATTTTCAAATATTTTATGGACCATGGCTTTTTCCACATTGAGAATTTTACCTCTTAAGGGCATAATCGCTTGAAACTCTCTATCTCTACCTTGCTTAGCAGTTCCGCCAGCTGAATCCCCCTCAACAAGGAATAACTCACATTTTGCTGGATCTTTTGAAGCGCAATCTGCTAGTTTTCCTGGAAGCCCAGCTCCTCCCATAGGATTTTTTCGCTGAACCATTTCACGTGCCTTTCTTGCAGCATGTCTGGCTGTAGCAGCCAATATAACCTTTTCTATAATTTTTTTAGCATCTGCAGGATTCTCCTCTAGGTAATTAGCTAACATTTCACTAACTGCTTGACTAACAGGTGCAGAGACTTCTCTGTTACCTAATTTCGTTTTCGTTTGACCTTCAAATTGTGGTTCAGCTACCTTAACAGAAACTATGGCAGTAAGACCTTCTCTAAAATCATCTCCAGCTATTTCAAACTTCAACTTATCCAGCATTCCAGAGTTTTCTGCATATTTTTTTAACGTATTTGTTAAACCTCTTCTAAAACCAGTTAAGTGGGTACCGCCTTCATGGGTATTAATGTTATTGACATAACTATGTATGTTTTCACTATAACTAGTGTTGTATATCATCGCTACTTCTACTGGGATATTGTCTTTTTCCCCTTCAATAGCTACCACTTTTTCAATTAGTCTTTCTCTAGTACCATCTAAAAACTCCACAAATTCCGACAGACCTCTCTCAGAAAAAAAGGTTTCTGATTTAAAATCACCATCTTCCGCATTTTCTCTTTCGTCAGTTAGTACAATAGTAATGCCCTTGTTCAAATAAGCAAGCTCTCTCATTCTTGCAGAGAGTGTATCATAAGAATATATGATGTCATCAAAGATTTCTTTATCTGGACTAAATTCAACTTGAGTACCCCTATCTGTGGTATTACCTACTTCCTCAACCTCTTTTGTTTTTTTACCTTTTGAATATTCTTGTTCCCAAATTTTACCATCTCTGTAAACGGTTGCCTTCAAATAAATTGATAAGGCATTTACACATGAAACCCCTACACCATGTAATCCACCAGATACCTTATATGAATCTTTATCAAATTTACCACCTGCACCTATTTTAGTCATTACAACTTCCAATGCTGAAACACCTTCTTTTTTGTGCATATCAACAGGTATACCACGCCCATTATCTTTTACTCTTATTCCGTTTTCTTTTGTTATGGTTACTGAAATGGCATCACAATGTCCAGCTAAAGCTTCGTCTATAGAATTATCAACTACTTCATATACAAGGTGATGTAGACCTCTAGAACCTACATCTCCAATATACATTGAAGGTCGCATTCTAACATGTTCAATACCCTCTAAAGCTTGAATACTATCCGCGGAATATTTCTTCTCTTCACTCATGTCAATAAATTTGTTGAGCAAATATAGTTTTTTAGGCTTATAAAATAGCCTTATTCTTCTCTGTAAATAGAGGAGTTTTCAACAGTGTTAAAAACTAAGCGTAACCCCTCCAAATATATTTATAGATTGTACCGGCGTATTTGTCCAAAACTGATACCTTTTTGCAGTGAAATTATTGAAACGAATAAAGGCAGATACCTTTTCGTTATACCTGTATTCAGCCGATAGATTCAAATCTACAAATGGCTTCAATTTAAAGGCATTTCTATTTTCGGATATTTCATCAAAATGAGAATTATTGACGAAATTGTCAACAATATTATTTGAAAGGGTAGGGATTTGATATGAATATACATTTCTTGCCCCAACTAAAAATAAATCACTTCTTATTATTAGTTTGTCAGAAAGGTCTAGAATAGCCGAGCCTGTCAATATAAAATCTGGTCTTTGCCAAGCTTTTGCATCTTCATCACCATCTTCAATTTTTAGTTTATAAATAAAGTATTCTGCCTTTCCTGCTAATTTTAACTTTTCACCATTTTGGTAGGTAACCTCACCAAGGATTGTGGTTCTATTGACTTTATTATAAGTCACCTGAAATTTATTTTCTAACGAAGAAGTTGTGTCAGGTACATAAAAATAAAAATTATCAAATCTTTCGACATTTGTAGAGAAATTAAAGGTGAATTTACTACTCATTGAGCCTCTAATTCCTGCATATAAATTAGATCGCTGAGCTGTATTATAAAGATCTATGTCTTCAGATACGAATGGGTTTTCTAATCTTAATTTATTAAATGTATTTCTCTGCACATTACCTTTCCATCCTGCATAAGGGATGAAAACATCATTAAATAAACTGTAACTAACCTCTACATCAGGGAATAAATAAAATTTAGCTTCGGAAACTATGTCTGATTGCAGCGACAAACCAACTTTAGCAATTAAGTTGTCTTTTCTAGTATATATATGAGGATTTAATCTTAGAATAGCTGAGGTTTGAGCATTTAACCCTTCTCCTACTTGGATTTGATATGTGCTTGTGTCTAACGTAAGACTAGGTTGGTTAATATTATTGATGTCCAGTTCAAAAGTGCCCAAAAATTCATTTTCTAAAATGACCCAACCTGTGTGCCCTCCTAATAAAAAATGATTTTCTGAAAATTGGTAATTACTATTCAAATGATGAAAATCAAGCCATGTTTTATATCTTAACTTATTTGTGTCCCTTCCTGTATTTTTAGAGTTAAATTTCATGTGGAAATCAAATAAATCGTAGTTCTGTCTAAAGTTGGTGGAAGTATCTTCAAATACGCCGCTGTATAAAGAAGTATCTAATCCATAAAATTGGTATCGATTTCTTTCATAGTCTAACTCCGTCCATAAATCATGATCTAAAAAAAACTTCTGAAAATATCCCCCGAGAAGAACATCGGAGTATGTGGTATTACCCATTTCTCTAATGTTTCCTAAACTGCTCTGAAAATTACTTTTAACCCCCCAACTTTCATATTTTGATCTTTTTGATGCATAATTCAAGTCGAAAAATGGGGTGAAGTACATTCCAGCTCCTGCTTTTAAATAACCTGAATATAGCTTGTCCAATGGCTCAACTATTTTCAACTTTGCTGGAGTAATATTTTCAATCTCATAACTTACTTCTTGCTGTTTGGGTTCCAAGTAATATTTTACTTCATCCATTTCAAGAGATGAATCAATTTGTAACGGATTAATAGCTGCCTTTTGTGTCCTTGCAATTTTACGTGAGCCTGAACCAACACCAAGGAATGTCTCGTCTGATCCACTATTGTTTTGAGCCATTGAACTATTGAATCCAATGATAACACAGCACAATGCCGTAACAGATTTACAAAGTTGTTTAATTACCATCTTCATTGTTTTTATTTTCCTCTATGTTTTCCTGAGAAGGTTCCTCAAAAAGCTCTTGATCTTGTGGATCAACGTCCTGAAAATCAATTTCTATATCTTCCTGATCTGGCTCATTATTTAGTTCAATCTGCTCTAAATTTTTAACATACTCTAGCTTTTGTTCTGCTTCAGCTAAGATTTCGTCTTTTTTTGGACCATCGTAATTATCGATAATACTCTGTATACTATGCTTTGCATTAAAGAAATCTTTCAATTGGGTAAAATTATCACCAAGTAATAATATACCTTTTGCCAACCAATAATCATACGTTGGCTTTTGTTGCACCAATTCCATGATTTGCCTCTCACAATTTTCATAATCTTTATTTAGGTGATAAATATGACAGATATTATATTTTGCTTCTGCAGCAGCTTCACTTTTCGCTATCGAAATAACATTTTCATAGGAAATAAGGGCACTATCCAAGAATCCCAATTCTTTGTATGAATTTGCTAAAAACAAATTAGCGTCTTCAATCACTTTATCGTTGGGGTGATTTAACAACAGTACTTTTTTCGCATAAAGAATAGCAGACTGGAAATTATCTAAATAATAAAAGCAATACATCTGTCCTCTTTTAGAAAGTGACAAATCTTCTTGAGTTACCCCCACATTTTCTAATGTAGAAAAATGACCTAAAGCTAATTTGTAATTCTCTGAATCAAAGGTGATTTCACCAGCATATTTTAAAGATTCAGTGAAATAATTATTATTTGGTTTTGTGGTAATGAAATCGTAATGATACAAAGCTTCACTTTTTTGGCCTGAAGTATAATAACATGTAGCCATATAATAATGAGCAGAAATTTCTTTTATTGGATTTGAAATATTATCCAAATAATAAGTTGCTTTTTCAATCTGAAGATCACAATCTCCATTATCTCTTGCCAATTGAACAGGCTGCCAGAAAGTGGAATCTTTTTGTTGCTCGCTCACAGCTATACCTCTTTTATCTAACCACCCATAATAGCCCGGTAGATCATTTCTTTTTGCATACACTTCCATCATTAACTCTATTGCTAATTCATTTTCAATTTCAGCATCTGGATAGTTATCTAACACCGTTAGCAAGTACTTTTCACCCTCATCAAGATTACCCTCTTTGATGTATATACTACCAACCTCAACAAAAGCAGTGGATATGAAATTGTTATTAGGATACTCATCTATAAACTTTAAGTACGTATTTATGGCTTCTGTATTCTTTTCTAAATCCTTATAGGTTTGTGCTAGGTTCAATAGTGAAAGGACTTGGTATCTTGATTCAGGATATTCATCCGTTAGTTTTTGTAACGTTTCCATCTTTCCATCATAGTCTTGTATAAGACCCTGAGAGGTAGACATCTGGTACAAAGCATAACTGTGATTTAACTCTTTTATGTCTAAAGACATTTTATAATTTTCAATAGCAAGGCTGTCGTTTTTTAATACAAAGTAAGCATCGGCTATTCTAACTAATGCAGAATGATATCTTGATGAATCAGAAAAATTAGATTGGTGAATATAATTTCTGAAATATTGTATTGATTTCTCCAAATCATTTTCCTGTCTAACTACATTATAAGATTTTACATTGGTGTATGGTGTAGCTTTTTCAAAATATGCATACCCTAAATGAAAATCTAAATCATTGTACTCACTAGTTAATAAGGCTCCGTTAGTATATCTGTACTTTTCATAGGTTGAAATAGCATCTTCAAATTTTCCTGATTTGTAAAAACATTCTGCTTTCCAAAACTCACTTAATGCATTTAACTTTTGATCAATAGGGTAACGCCTAACTAGATCAAAACTTTGGATAGCATCACCGTAATTACGATTATGAAAATGTTCAACAGCCCTGTTATAAACTATGGTTTGGTATGCACTTTGCATCCTAGGATCTTTTTCCTTAATCTTTTCAAGTGATGTTAAGGCATCATCATAATTTTTAGTAGTTAAATATACCTTAAGTAAAAATTCATATGCTTCTTTTGCATCTTCAGTATCTGGATAAGTTTCTATAAATTCATGAAATGCATTTATAGCTTCATCATAAGGATTGTAGCTTAATTCGAAAGCTAATTTTGCGTAATTAAATAGAGAGTTTCGTTTAATCTCTATGTCAAAATCAAGTTTACTTGCTTCATGGAATGCATTTCTTGCATAATCTTTTTCATTTAATTTCAAATATGCGTCTGCCATATGGTAATAAGAGGTTTGAGATAACACATCTGATTTATAAACCACTCTTGAAAATAATGAAATGGCTTTCTCAAAATTTCCTAACTTATAGTAAGAAAAAGCCACTTGGTAATTAGATTCTCTATTCGCTTTAGCGTATTTTTTAAAGACCTTGTAATAATCGATAGCTTTATTGTAGTCCTGGCTTTTGTAATATGAGTCACCAATAAGCTTTGCAAATTCGCCTTTTCGTTTTTCTATAACCGAATCTATGTATACGGGTGCATAGGCTATCAAGTCATCATATTTATGTTGTTGATAGAGAATTTGAGTAATGTAGTAAGGTATGATCGACTTAAACATTTTACTTTTAGAAATGGATCTAAAGCCAACTAATGCGGTTTGATATTTTCCTTCTTCATATGCGATATGGGAATAATAATACGTAGCAGGAATTTTATAATCAGATTCACGCTGTAATAATTCATTAAAATTCACCTTTGCCTCATCTTGTTTTTTTCTTATAAATTTGGAATATCCGAGTTTAAATAAATATTCATTTTGGTCTTCGATAGTAAGGTCATATTGGTCAATTTTTTCAAAATATTCTATTGATTTAGTGAATTTTTTCATTCGATAATAATGCCTAGCTAGTTGAAGATAAACACGTTCTGATTTTGGATGATCAGGATGATCAAGCACAAATCTTGTTAAGAGTGTTTCTACATTATGATGATATAAATGCAAAGCACAAACGGCAAAATAATACTCAGCATTGATGCGTAATTCATCTTGTGTGTTTGGTATCTCATTTATAATTTCTTTGAAATAGGCTTGTGCAGCGCTATATTTCTGTTTATCATAAAGTTCTTGTGCATACTTATAACTTTTATATTCATCTGTGTGAATTAAGGTCTTTTGACCAGTAACTTGAACAAAATAACAGCACAATAAAAGTATAAATAGACCCTTCCTCAACATTTTATACATGAACTTAATTTGGTGTTGAAACAATATGCATTAAAGATAATTAGGTCAATGTCTTGGGTAATCACTTCATTTGAATATTTTCAACCATATTATGTTAACATTAATAACTCATCCTAAAACCAATATTGGATAATATTTTAAATTTGATCTACAACTTTTCAATTTATGATTACTGAACCTCTTGTGAAAATCAATAAAGTTTACATCAAACAACAACAAAACGAAATTTTAAATGATATAAGCCTCAATATCAATGAAGGTGAATTTGTGTACTTCGTTGGCAAAACTGGAAGTGGGAAAAGTAGTTTATTGAAATCCATTTATGGAGATATTGAAATTGAAGATGGAGATATAATTGTTGATGGACAATCCATAAGAAAAAGTCGAAAAAAACATATTTTAATGTTAAGAAGAAAACTGGGTATCATTTTTCAAGATTTTGAATTATTAATGGATAGAACTATTGAAGATAATTTAAAGTTTGTGATGAAAGCTACGGGGTGGAAAGGAAAAAAAAATATTCAACATAAAGTAACAGAACTTCTTGAGATGATAGAAATGAAAGAGAAAGCTAGTTCTAAGCCTCATTTACTCTCTGGTGGAGAACAACAGCGTGTTGCTATTGCTAGAGCTTTAATAAATGACCCCAAAATCATTATTGCAGATGAACCTACAGGGAATTTGGATCCAGAGACTAGTTTAAAAATCATGGAGTTAATAAAAAATATGGCTAACCCCAAACAAACCATCATTATGGCAACTCATGACTATGATATTATCGAAAGGTTTCCAGGAAGAATTATACAGTTTAAGAATAAGAAAATTTTAGAATAATTTACTGAAAAATTAAACGAAGTATTTTATCTACATTAAATGAGCAAGTATAATTTTTTAAAATTTCTTCCCTTTTACTAATCAGTCTAATGTTAAAACTTCTATTAAACTCCTCTTCAATTTTACTTTTCCAATCAGACTCTTTAACAGTAAAACATACATGAGATAAATCTGAGTTAACTAAAAATTCTTGGCTAACTAAACACCTTTGTGCAATAAATAATGCATTTATTAACTTCAACTTGACTCCAGAACTGTGTTTTGAATAAAAAAGATTTAATCTAGCATTACTAATTAATCGAATCATTTTTTGATCTTCTGGACTATCAATTACAGAAATATTATCAAATCCTAGAGTAGAAAATTTCAACTTTTTACTTGGATTTAATCCTGCTATCTTAAGCTGAATTGGAAGCGACTTAAATACTTCTATAAAATGTAATGCTGCATCTTCATTATCTTTTATATTGAAGTTCCCATGATACAACACATACTCATCAGTTTTATTTAAAATCTGCAACGATTCGTTTTGATGAAATGGATTAATTAATTCTGCTTTAGCTCCGTTATTAATAAGCCATTTTTGATCTTTTTCTGAAATAGCAAATGTATTTTGATCATTATAAATTTTTTTTTCGTATCGTTTCAACTTTAAATGTTCAAACCAAAAAAAGAATTTTTTCAAAAGATTTGATTCTGAAATAAATAAGTTTTTATAGTATTCCCATTCAATGTTATGTGAACGAATAAAAGCTCTCTTTTTTTTAATCTTAGAAAGATATGCTGTAGTATGTATCCCTTCAAAAATGATTGGAAAATCATCTTCCGAAAGATTTTGATATAGCTTTCTGTTTTTTCTGGAGTAAACAATAAAGGGCATTTTAGAAAACAGACCAAGCCAATTCATATTTCTCTTGTAGTAATATACTTTTTCACATATACTTTCTAATTCCTCACTTTTCTCTCTTCCATATTGAAAACAATGTAAAATAATCCCCACTCCCTCTTTATGCAATGACTTTATTTTATAAAAAACATCTATAACTCCACCATAATTAGCAGGGAAAGGGACATCAAAGGACACAATATGTAATCGATGCTTATGCAATTTCTTTATAGCAATTTATTAAATCTATTACTTCTTTTTCCCATACTAATTCTTCTTTAGCTTGAAGTATTCCTTTCCTAAAAGATGACTTATTTTCAAATGTATACTGAAGTGCATTTAATATTTCCTGAGGATCATGAGATTTGGTTAATGAACCACAGTTAAATTCCTCTACAAGTTTTTTAATTTCTATTAAATGACTTGACACCACTGGGATACCTGCCTTTATGTAGTCAAAAAACTTATTTGGTAAGCTATATTCATAATTCAAGTTGTTGGGCTTATCTAAACTTACTCCAATATCAGAGAGCATGGTGTATTGCATCATTTCTTCGTAAGGGATTGCATCAATAAACATGGTTTTTTTAGACAAATCTTGACTTAGGGCTCTTTGTTTTAATTTTTCAAATACATCTCCCTTTCCAATAACACACAAAAAAAACTGATCCTGCAAGGCAATGGCTTCTAATAATTCCTCTGCACCACGATCTACATTAATTCCTGAACCCTGTAATATGACTACAGGCTTGTGGTCAGGTAAATTCAAATCTAATTTGGTTTTAATTAAGTCTATTTTACTTTTTTCTGGCACATTTCGCAACACTTTAACATTAACGTTATATGCCTTGTAATACAATTGTGCTATAGATTGATTTACAGTAAATACATGCTTTAATTTTGGGAAAATGTTTCTTTCAATGAGCTGCCAAATAAATTTAACCATTTTTTTATTTTGGATTTCTGGAACACCAAGAAAGTATTCATGACTATCATATACTATTGGAATTTTCTTCCATTTTGAGAGAAGCCACATGGAAAGCAATGTATCCAAATCGTTTGCGTGAAGTACATGGACTTTTTTGAACAGCAAAAAGAAGAATAACCTAAAATTATACTCAGCATAAAAGAGAAATCCCTTATTAAAAATTAATGAAATACGGTGTACTTTATAATTGCGATCTAGTTTTTTTGAATTGGAAAGCCTTCTTCCGATTAGCAGTACATCCCAATTATTTTGAGTCAATGAGCGACAAACTTTATCTACCCGTTGATCAAAACATAAATCATTTGTGACTGTAAGAACTGTTGTTTTAATCTTGTTTTATTTAAAAAACAAATAAATAGAAAATTTATTGTTTGCCAATAATTTCATATTTATAAGACAAATTATATTTAGGTTTGCTACAGATGGACATCATTAAAAATAAATCTTTAAGAAGCTATAACACTTTTGGTGTTGATTGCATTTCTTCTTTTTTCACAACAATAAATAACCTCAAAGATTTAGATGAATTATACCAACACAAACTTTATAAAAGTCAAAAAAAATTAATTCTTGGAGGAGGTAGTAATATATTATTCACATCAAATTTTGATGGTTTAGTAATTAAAAATGAAATTAAAGGAATAGAGATCATTAAAGAAACTAATGATATTGTTGAAGTTCAAATAGGTGCTGGAGTGAATTGGCATGAATTTGTCATCCATGCCGTGAATAACAAATGGGGAGGAATTGAAAATATGAGCTTAATTCCAGGAAATTGTGGTACTGCACCAATGCAAAATATAGGAGCTTATGGAGTTGAAATTAAAGACACGTTTGTTTCACTAAATGCATATGAAATCGAAACTGGAAAAATAGTTTCTTTTGACCGAAAAAGATGTGAGTTTGGTTACCGTGATAGTGTATTTAAGAATGATCTCAAAGACCAATACATCATATTGGATATCAGATTGAGGTTGCAAAAAAAACCCACATTGAATACTAAATATGGAGATATAAATAACACTTTAATTAAAAATAAAGTTAGCAACCCCACTATAAAGGACATTAGTGATGCTGTAATTGAGATAAGAACAAGTAAACTTCCAGACCCAAAGAAAATTGGGAACGCAGGAAGCTTTTTCAAAAATCCAATTATTTCGCAAGGACAATTTAAAGAAATAAAAATGAAATTTCCAGAAATTGTTTCTTACCCTGTAAATGAACAAAAAGTGAAACTTGCAGCTGGTTGGCTAATTGAGAAAGCAGGCTGGAAGGGAAAGAATTTTGGAAATTATGGAGTACACAAAAAACAATCTCTTGTTTTGGTAAATTACAATAGTGCTAATGGAAGAGAAATATTCAATCTTTCGCAAGAGATTTTAGAAGACGTTTTCAACAAATTTCAAGTAAAGTTAGAACGAGAAGTAAATATCCTATAAATTAATTGATTACCGCCAAACAAGACTTTTCCCCCATTTTGGTGGTAATTTCAAATATGGATTTCTGATTTTTTAGTGGATTCAATTGATTAGGATTAAACGCCCACTTTTGGGCATCTGGAAAAGAAATAGAAAGTTCTTTGGTTGTATAAACTCCAAGCTCATCAAAAGTAATATGATTAGTTCCACAATAATTATTCTTGCCATAATCTAACGGTATACCTTTCTTTAAATCAAGATTAGATAATGCATTGTAAAAATAATATGGTTCAGTAAAATTGTTTAAGGCAAAACTACCTATGAAATTCCGTGAAGAGTATATCTGCTCTCTTTTAATTGGACAACCCCAAACATAATTGCCGTTTTTATTGAATTTAACTATTGTCATTCCCATAGAATACCAATTATTTGCATCTTTTATCTTCTTTCTACCAAAATGTTCCGCCACCAAAAAATGATTTCCTTCTTGATCCAGATTAAAACTGGTTAATTTAAATTTATCCAATCCAAAACCAGATTCTTTTATGTCTTTAGTAGACTTAAAAGTCTTAATTATTTTTTCACTAAAATAATATTGATTTTTATGTGTCAAGTGTAAATCATGGTCATATTTAATCAAGAAAAATCCCTCATAATTGTACCTTATTTGAGAAGTATAAAAACCAGCAATAACCAACTCACCCTTAGAATTAAAAAAATAATCTAAAGCTGAAATTTTATTTCTATTCAACTTAATGACTTTTTCTTGAATAATTTCTTTACCTAACTTGTAAATAGTAAAATTATTTCCTTTTTGCCAATGAGTTTTAATTAAAAAAATCTTCCCTTTTGGAGATACTATTAACTTATTGTCTCTATTAGGTTCAAAATTTATTTCCAACTTATTGTATGTCACCTTTACTAACTCCATTTGATTGTCATAGGTTAACAATTTTATATCTTCATTCTTGTCTTTTACGTAAGGTAGTTCAGCTAGAATACTCAGGTCTGAATCATGTGAATTTTCTGGAAATACAAATGTAGTAGGATAACCAGCTTTATGAGGTTCTGCAAAAATTTCTTTAAATGATAAAAACCCTTTTTGTAAATCTAATTTAGTATATAGCAAATGCGTATGATTATTTTCATTAAGACTTGCAAAAACAAAGATTTCATCAAAAAAATACTTTACCGTCAGAAAGGTATATCGAGGTTCATTTAATTTGAAAGAATCTCTTTTCTTCAACTCAGCATCAAAAACATTAAAAGTTAATGCGCAAAAGTCCTCTTTACTTTTTTGTTGTACATGGACTATTTTATCTCCCAATGGAATAGATGAAATAGACTGAAGCCCATCGGAACTAAATGGCTGAGAGAAAGACAACTTTAAGTCCTGTGTGAATGCGAGAACACACACTATATTTAAGACAAAAAAGAAGAGAAATCTGTAATTCATGTTGATTAAATTACAAATTTTATACCTTTTAGTTTAAAAGGAATTTCTTTAAAATAAATTCTCTGTGATTTAAATTTTCAAAACATTCCAGTATTTCGTGTACAAATCCTAATGTTAAATATTCCATAGCTGAATCTTGGCTAAGGCCTCTAGATCTTAAATAGAAAAGGGCTTCATCATCAAATTGACCAGTCGTTGAGCCATGGCTACATTTTACATCGTCAGCATAAATTTCTAGCTCTGGCTTTGAATAAACTGTGGAATCATCATGGATAAGAATATTATTATTTTGCTGAAATGCCTCAATTTTTTGTGCATCTTTTTCAACAATAACTTTTCCATTGAAAACCCCGATTCCATTTGATTTAATTAAGCCTTTATAATTTTCAAAAGATTTACAGTTTGGGGCTAAATGGTCAATAAGAGTATGATTGTCTATGAATTCATTGGATGAAGGAGCAAAAATTCCATTGAGTTCAGTATGGCAATTTTCACCATTTACTTTTACATGAACATCATTTCTTACCAAAATTCCAGATGAACTAAAGTTATTAGAAGTGAAATAAGACTCTTCTTCTTGATAAATAACATCTTTACAGATTTGAAAATTGTGATTTGGGTATTGATATCTGTTAAGCACCAACTTTGCCTTATTTTCAATTGAAATACAGCAATGATGATTGGTTAATCCATTTATTGTTTCATCACTTGATAAATAGAATTCATTTATTGTGAGAGTAGAGTTGGTAGCCAGGTTAAATTTTGTATTGGTATTAACTAGACCTTCAGATGAAGTAATCACATATACAATATTAATAGGATCTTTAATTTCGACATTACTTGCAGTACTAATTTTAACTGATTTATTCACAAAATAAGTATTTAAAACATCGAAATAACTGTCATTTTCTGGAAGAGCATGGTGTTGAGTAACGGAAAAATCTAGTCCTACCGTATTCGCAGGAATATGTGATGCCTTGTCGTTAAAAACACCATTTTCAATTACAATCACATAACCATCTAAATGAGGTAAATCTAAATCATCAAGATGAGATAATTTATTTTTAAAATCACCATGAAAATGAATTTTCTTAAGTTTTCCCCACTTTAAATATCTCCAGTTTTCCTCTGACTTTTCAGGCAATTTAGCACCATCTAATGAAGCCCATGAATGGTCGTCTAATGAAAATGAATTTTTATTAAAATTTAATGTGCTCATTGGTTAGATAGAATTACAGGGCCGTTTCTAATTTTAGCCAATCATATCCTCTTTCCTCAAGTTCAAGAGCTAAAGACTTGTCTCCTGATTTAACAATTTTACCATCATACAATACATGTACGAAATCTGGAACTATATAATCCAATAATCTTTGATAATGCGTAATAACTATAGTTGCGTTTTCTTTTGATTTTAGTGTATTAACCCCGTTAGATACAATTTTAAGCGCATCAATATCTAAACCAGAGTCTGTTTCATCTAAGATAGACAATGTCGGCTCAAGCATAGCCATTTGAAAAATCTCATTTCTTTTCTTTTCTCCACCAGAAAAACCTTCATTAACAGATCTATTTTTAAGCTTATTATCTAAACCTACAAGAGATGATTTTTCGCTGACTAGTCTTAAAAAATCCTTAGCTGAAATTTGATCTCTACCAAGTGCTTTATTCCTTTCATTTAAAGCGGTTCTTAAAAAATTGATGTTACTTACACCTGGAATCTCAATAGGGTATTGAAATGCTAAAAACATTCCTTTCCATGACCTTTCCTCTGGGCTAAGTTCACTTATATCTTCATTTAGATATGAAATGCTTCCTGCTGTAATTTCATAATCTTCTTTCCCTGCTAATACAGAAGATAATGTACTTTTACCAGATCCATTAGGGCCCATAATAGCATGTACTTCGCCTCTGTTTATCTCCAAATTAAGTCCTTTTAAGATTTGCTGATCTTGAACCTGGCAATGTAAATTTTCAATTTTTAATACTGTATCCATTTTATCTTTTAATATTATCCTACTGATCCTTCTAAACTAATTTCAAGTAGTTTTTGAGCTTCTACAGCAAACTCCATAGGAAGTTTGTTCAGTACTTCTTTTGCATAACCGTTGACAATTAAACTAATAGCTTTTTCTTCAGGAATACCTCTTTGCATGCAATAAAAAAGTTGATCTTCTCCTATTTTAGAGGTGGTGGCCTCGTGCTCAACCATAGCTGACGGGTTTTCACACTCAATGTAGGGGAATGTATGTGCTCCACATTGATCTGTCATAAGTAAAGAGTCGCATTGTGAAAAATTTCTTGCATTTTTAGCTCCCTTTCCGATTTTCACAAGGCCTCTGTAGCTATTTTGACTAAAACCAGCAGAAATTCCTTTAGAAATGATAGTAGATTTCGTATTTCTACCTACATGAATCATCTTAGTACCGGTATCTGCTTGCTGGTAGTTATTCGTTAGAGCAACAGAATAAAATTCACCCACAGCATAATCTCCTTTTAAGATACATGACGGATATTTCCATGTTACAGCGGAACCGGTTTCTACCTGAGTCCAAGATATCTTTGATCGGTATCCACACAATCCTCTTTTAGTTACGAAATTAAAGACACCCCCATTACCATTTTCATCACCTGGATACCAATTTTGTACCGTTGAATATTTAATTTCAGCTTGGTCTAAAGCAATTAATTCTACCACTGCAGCATGTAGTTGATTTTCATCTCTTTGAGGTGCAGTACAACCTTCTAAATAGCTTACATAACTGGATTCGTCCGCAATTACTAATGTGCGTTCAAATTGACCTGTTCCAGCTTCGTTAATTCGAAAATAAGTTGATAATTCCATGGGGCACCTTACTCCTTTTGGGATGTAACAAAACGACCCATCCGTAAACACTGCACTATTCAATGCCGCATAATAATTGTCGGATGCTGGAATTACAGATCCCATGTATTTCTTAACCAATTCAGGATGATCTTGAACTGCCTCAGAGAATGAACAAAATATGATACCTAGGTCAGCTAATTTATCCTTAAATGAGGTGGCTACAGAGACAGAATCCATCACAAAATCAACAGCTACGCCAGTTAATCTTTTTTGTTCTTCCATGGAAATACCTAACTTTTCCATGGTTCTAAGCAATTCAGGATCAACTTGATCTAAACTTTCTAATTGTTTTTTTTGCTTGGGAGCTGAATAATAACATATGTTTTGAAAGTCAGGCTCTTTATACTTCACATGAGCCCAATTTGGAGAAGGCATTTCGTTCCAAATACGGAATGCATTTAACCTATACTCTAACAACCATTCTGGTTCATTTTTTTTTGAAGAAATAAGTCTTATAATTTCTTCATTTAATCCAACAGGAGCTTTTTCGGCTTCAATATCCGTTACAAACCCAAACTCATAGGACTTACCCTCAAGCTCTTTTTTTAATTCTTTTTCGGTGTAGGACATATGAAATTATAATGAAAAGCTTTCGCCACATCCACAGGTTCTGTCTGCGTTGGGATTATTAAAAACAAAACCCTTTCCGTTAAGACCCCCAGAAAAATCTAATGTTGTACCCACTAAATACAAGAAACTTTTTTTATCAACGACTACCTGTATACCATTATCTTCAAAAGATTTATCGCTATCATTTAATGTATTATCAAAATCAAGCTCATACATTAAACCTGAGCAGCCTCCCCCCTTCACTCCTACTCTAATAAAGTATCCATTTTTCCCATCCTCGCTCATAAGCTGAAGGGCCTTGGATTTAGCATTATCTGTAACTTTTATCATTAATTCTTATTTAGAATAATTATAAACAAGGCAAATATACCCCAAATAAAATTTAAAAAAAAGGAAAATGAGTGTTCTCGTTTTCTGGTTTTCAAATGTTAAACAAAAATATGTAGCATGATTTTTTTTTATCTATTACATTTGCCCAAATGTCTACTTCAAAAAAAATAGAAAGCCTTCAAGAATTAGGAGAATTTGGGCTTATTGAGAGAATCTCAAAAAAAATAAAATCATATCAAAAATCAACGGTACTTGGACCTTCTGATGATGCAGGAATAATATTACATAAAAAAAATACACTAGTAAGTTCTGACTTATTAATTGAAGGTATTCATTTTGACATGACTTATACCCCACTTAAGCATCTAGGATACAAATCAGTTGTGGTTAATCTTAGTGATATATATGCTATGAATGCAACGCCAAAACAAATTACCGTTAATTTGGGTTTATCTAGCAAATATACAATCGAAGCGATTGACGAACTTTATGATGGAATTCTACTGGCTTGCAAAAAGTATAATGTAGACATAATAGGGGGTGACATTTCTTCATCACCATATGGCCTAGTAATTTCTATCACCGCTCTAGGTGAAGCGGAAGAAAGTAATATTGTGAAAAGAAATGGCGCAAAAGAAAATGACTTAATTGTAGTATCTGGAGACTTGGGAGGTGCTTATTTAGGATTAACTATATTACAAAGAGAAAAAGAAGTATGGAAAAGTGATCCAAACATGCAACCTGAACTCGATGATTTTAATTATATTCTAGAAAGGCAATTAAAACCAGAAGCTAGAGTAGATATAATTCAGTTTTTAGAAAATAATAAAATCAAACCTACTAGTATGATTGATATATCTGATGGCTTAGCATCTGAAGTTTTACATCTTTGTAAACAAAGTAAAGTAGGGTGCCAACTGTATGAAGAAAAAATTCCTATAGATCAACAAACATACAACACGGCTATGGATTTTAATTTAAACCCATCTACTTGTGCACTAAATGGTGGAGAAGATTATGAACTCTTATTTACCATTAACCAAAAAGATTTTGAGCTTGTTTCTAAAAATACAGCCTTATCTATCATTGGGCATATTACTAAAAAAGAAGGTGGATACAATTTGATTGGTCATGGTGATACTTCGATACCTATTACAGCTCAAGGCTGGAACCACCTTTAAAGTACTTTCCCAGCGTCATCCATAAATTGAAATTCCAAGATTCCATAATCTGTTATGGGATGGATATTTACCCACTTTTTATATTTAAGGAACCAGGAACGTTGAATGCTTTTGAAACCTTTCTTTAAAAAAGCATCAATAAAAGGATGTACATTAAGATTAATACTTTTTGCTTTACCTTCGTTTAGAATCGAGTTTAATACCGATTCAATTTCGTCTATAATAAGTATTGAAGCCTGTACCTCACCTTTACCAAAACAAGTTGGACAGGTTTCAGTTGTTTTTATTTCTGTCTCTGGTCTAACTCGTTGACGGGTGAGCTCAACTACTCCAAATCTACTGGGGGCTTGAATGTTGTGCTTGGCTTTATCACCCTTCATGAACTGTTTGAAACTTTCTACTAACTTCTTGTTATTTGCACGATCGTACATATCAATGAAATCGATAGCAACAATTCCCCCCATGTCTCTTAATCGTAGCAAACGAGCTATTTCTTCTGCAGATTCAAGGTTGGTATCTAAAGCATTTAATTCTTGATCTGTGTTGGTTGCTTTTCTGTTACCGCTATTAACATCAATTACGTGCATAGCTTCGGTGTGATCAATGATTAAATAAGCACCCGATTTTAAATTTACCTTTCTTCCAAACGTAGCTTTTATTTGTTTGTTAATACCCCTGTACTCAAATAGGCTTACTTTTCCACTGTATAGCTTAACAATATCTTCCTTTTCAGGTGCAATAGTCTTCACATAATCTTTTAAATCATTAAATAACCCTTCATCGTCAACATGTATACTACTAAACTCTTTATTCAATTCATCTCGAAGTACGGTTGTAGCTCTATTCATCTCTCCAAGAAGTTTCTTTCTAGGAGAAGCATTTTTCATTTCACCATACATCTTGGCCCACTTTTGCTCAAGATCTCTCAAGTCTTGATCTAACTCTGCTACCTTTTTATTTTGTGCTACAGTTCTAATGATAACTCCAAATTTTCTTGGCTTTATGCTATTTATTAATCGGACTAGACGATCTCTCTCTTTAGCATCTTTTATTTTTTGAGATACCGAAATTTTTTCTGAAAAAGGAACTAGAACTAGATATCTGCCAGGAATAGTAACTTCTGCACTTAATCGCGGCCCTTTGGATGATATTGGCTCTTTTGTTACTTGGACAGCTATAAGTTGATTTGAAGAAATATGTTCTTTTATCTTCCCGTCTTTGGATATATCAGCTTCTATTTTGTTATAACCCAATTTATGAGTGGATTGTTTCCCTTTTATTGAAGCTTGAACATATTTATTCATGGACTTGAACTGAGGGCCCAAATCCAAATAATGTAAGAAAGCATCTTTTTCGTACCCTACATCTACAAATGCAGCATTTAAGCTAGGTACAATTTTTTTTACTTTCCCTAAATAAACATCACCGACATTAAATCTATCATCTAACCCTTCTTTATGTAGCTCAATGAGCTTATTTTCGTGAAGTAGCGCTGTGACAACTTCGTCTTGAGTAGAATTGATAACTAATTCATAAGACACTTTAACCTCCTATCTGACCGTGATGCTTAGCTGTAAAAAATACAGAAGCACAAGAAAATCAAATATATCTACTTCTTTTTGTGTCTGTTCTTTCTTAAACGCTTTTTACGCTTATGGGTAGACATCTTATGTCTTTTTCTTTTTTTACCGCTAGGCATACTAATCTTTTAATTAATAATTAATACTTTTTTACTTCTTTACCTTATTCTTAACGCCATTTACAAATGATTTTGAAGGCTTGAATTGAGGTACATAATGCTCAGGTATTATCAAAGTAGTGTTCTTCGAAATATTTCTTCCTGTTTTTTCTGCTCTTTTCTTTACTACAAATGTTCCGAAACCTCTTAAGTATACATTTTCACCATTTTCCATGGTGTCAATGATGGATTTCATGAATGATTCTATCGTAGCCTGAACAGCAATCTTCTCGATTCCTGTTTTCTCTGAAATATCTGCAACTAAATCTGCTTTTGTCATAATAAATTATGAATTTCCATTAATTGGGTTGCAAATATAATTTTATTTATTGAATATTTACCTAATGTCATAAAACAACTATAAATTATTTCACAATTAAAATAACAATTCATGTTTGCTGTTTCTTTAATCGATTGGTATAAAAAAAATCATAGAGATTTACCCTGGAGAAATACTACTGATCCTTATCGAATTTGGGTAAGTGAAATCATACTTCAGCAAACACGTGTTAATCAGGGTTTGCCATATTATACAAAGTTTATCCAACGTTTTGAAGATTTAAAGTCTCTTGCCCATGCAAAAGAAGAAGAGGTATTAAAATATTGGCAAGGGCTGGGTTATTATTCAAGAGCTAGAAATATGCATTTTACAGCTAAATTCATCTACTTTGACCTAAATGGTTCTTTCCCCAACAATTATAATGATTTAATAAAATTAAAAGGGATTGGGGATTATACTGCTAGCGCAATTGCTTCTTTTAGCTTTAATGAGAAAAAGGCAGTAATTGACGGAAATGTTTACCGAGTTTTAAGTAGAGTTTTTGGAGTAAAAGAGGATATAAATAGTAAAGAAGGGAAAGAAATTATTAAAGATATTGCTAATCAAAGTATTCCGGATTTTGAACATAGTATTTATAATCAAGCCATAATGGAATTCGGGGCTATGATATGCACTCCAAAGTCTCCCAAATGTAAAGGTTGTAATCTAACAGAAATTTGTTTTGCCAAAAAACATGATTTGACCACCAGACTTCCACTTAAAATTAGAAAACAAAAGGTGAAAACTAGATTTTTTAATTTTATTATTTTTCATTGTGATAATGAAATTCTCTTGGAGAAAAGAATACAAAAAGACATATGGCAGCACCTATACCAATTTCCTCTTTTTGAAACAAACAAAGAAATAGATGACCCTTTATCTAAGTTTAATTTAAAAGGAGAATTAAAAGGAAAGCATCTAAAAAAACATATTTTATCACATCAATTTATAATGGGCACATTTTGGTGGATAAATGTAGATGATCTCCCGAAAAATGACAACTACATTAAAATTCATATAAATGATTTAGATAATTTTCCAGTTCCCAAAATAATTGAAAATTATAACAAAGAAAATTTAGCATTTCACTTAGAATAACTAATTTTGATTTAAATATACAGACATGTCAGGAAGTGTAAACAAAGTAATTTTGATAGGAAATCTAGGAAAAGATCCAGATGTAAGACATCTAGAAAATGGAGCTACCGTAGCTAATTTCCCTATTGCTACCTCTGAAAATTATAAAGATCGAAAAACGGGTGAAAAAGTTTCACAGACAGAATGGCATAACATTGTAGTTTGGAGAGGACTTGCGGACATTACAGAACGGTACCTAAAGAAAGGTGACAAAGTTTACATTGAAGGCAAACTGAGAACTAGATCATGGCAAGATCAAGATGGAAATACCAAATATACAACTGAAATCATTGCTGATAATTTGACTATGTTAGGGAAATCACCTGATAATTCGACTGCTCCACAATCTCAACCAGTAGCAGCAACAAGTAGTCCTGCCCAAAACGAAGATTTTTCTGGACCTGACGATTCAGATGATCTTCCATTTTAACTTTATGTTTAACGAATCAATTTAATTTGGACCCTTCCCTGAGTAGCTCTCTACTATTTAATTTACAAGTATTTCAACCCATAGATTTAGAACTTGGACTTTCCATTCTTTCTGTTTTAGTCCTAGTTGTTTTCTCAGCCTTACTTTCTGGCTCAGAAGTAGCTATGTTTAGTATCAGTAATAAACAACGTATAGAGCTAGAAAATCAAAATTACAGTTCAGAAAAACGAGTATTAGTCTTGCTTAAAGAACCTAAAAAACTTTTGGCCACTATTTTAATTGCAAATAATTTTATTAATGTGTCTATAGTAATGGCCTCAAATTTTGTTTTTAACAATTTATTTATAGAAGGAAGTATAAGTAATACAATGAATTTTATTCTCCAAGTAATTGTTATTACCTTTTTAATCCTTCTATTTGGTGAAGTAATTCCAAAAGTCTATGCAAATAACCATAACCTTAAATTTTCAAAATTTATGGCCATTCCACTTCAGTTACTAAAAAAGTTATTCTACCCTGTAAGTCAAATACTTGTAAATAGCACTAATCTAATTGATAAAAGAATGGAGAGAAGAAAAGAATCTATTCAAGCAAATGAATTAGAACATGCGCTCAATTTAACGGTAGATAGTGTAGATAATGAAGATGAAAAGAAAATTTTAGAAGGAATTGTGAAATTTGGCAATACGGATGTGAAACAAATAATGACTCCAAGAACTGATGTAATAAGTTTTGAAATTTCTACACCTTTTAATGAGTTGATAACTGAACTTAAAGAAATTAAATACTCAAGAATTCCAGTATTTGAAGATTCTTTTGATAAAATCAAAGGTATTCTTTATGCTAAAGATTTACTTGGAAAAATGAATGAAAAAAAGAATTTTAAGTGGCCTAATTTACTAAGAGAACCCAAATTTGTTCCTGAAAACAAAAAGCTAGATGATTTATTAAAAGAATTTCAAGAGGAAAAAACACATATTGCTATTGTTGTTGATGAATACGGAGGTTCCTCAGGAATTGTATCTCTTGAAGATGTACTGGAAGAAATAGTTGGAGACATTACAGATGAATTTGATGAAGAAGATATAAACTACAAAAAATTAGATGAGTTAAATTATATTTTTGATGGAAAAACTTCGCTTATTGACGTATATAAACTCCTAGACATTGATGGGGAAATTTTTGAGAAAGAAAAAGGAGAATCTGATACAATTGCTGGCTTTTGCATAGAACAAGCAGGAAAAATCATGCTAAAAAATGAAAAAATTAGCTTTGACAAATACACCATAACTGTTGAAGCTGCAGACAAAAGGAGAATAAAAAAAGTTAAAATTACGATTAATGAGGTGGTTTAACATTGCTTTCATCTTTCTAGTTTTTCTCCTTTCATCTTGTAGAAATGAACCATCCTATCCGAAACCTAAAAGTTATTTGCGAATTGATTTACCAGAAAAAGAATATTATAAAATTGAGAATTACACATGCCCATTTTCATTTGAAATCCCCAACTATGCCACGTGGAAACAACGTTTCAAAAACAATAATTCATGTAGTAAAGCAGTACTTTTTCCTCAGTTTAGCGCTGAAATACTATGTGACTATGTACCATTAGAAAATGATATTTTAGCACTTTCTGAGATTTTTAGAAATAAAATGTATGATCACAGTTTTAAATCAACCGGCATTATTGAAAGAGCTTGGTCCGATGCGGAAAATAAAGTGTATGGGTTAACTTATGAAATCAAAGGGAATACAGCTTGCAATTTTGGATTTTTAGTCACAGACAGCACAAAACATGTATTTCTTGGACAACTTATGTTCCAAACAAAACCAAATTACGATTCACTTTCTCCAATGATTAACTTCATCATACATGATGCTAAAAAGTTAATCGAGTCATTTAGATGGATTAATTAAAAGCGGGTATACCCGTCACATCCATCCCTGTGATTAGTAAATGAATATCATGGGTCCCTTCATAAGTTAAAACAGATTCTAGATTTGCCATGTGTCTCATAACGGAATATTCATTCATTATTCCCATAGCACCGTGTATTTGTCGAGCCTCCCTAGCAATTTTAACTGCCATTTCAACATTATTCCTCTTAGCCATCGAAATTTGTGCAGAAGTGGCTCTTCCTTCATCTCTTAATTGACCTAATCTGAATGTAAGCAGCTGCGCTTTAGTTATTTCGGTAATCATCTCTGCCAATTTCTTTTGTACTAGCTGGAAGCTTGCAATGGGTTTTCCAAATTGAATTCTTTCCTTTGAATATCTCAATGCAGAATCATAACAATCCATAGCTGCACCAATAGCACCCCATGCAATTCCATATCTTGCTGAATCTAGACACATTAAAGGAGCCCCAAGACCATCTTTGTTTGGCAATAAATTTTCTTTTGGAACCTTAACATTGTTGAAAATTAGCTCTCCAGTTGCAGAAGCTCTTAATGAGTGCTTACCGTGCATTTCTGGAGTCTCAAACCCTTCCATACCTCTTTCTACTATCAGTCCCTTAATTCGATCATTTTCATCTTTCGCCCAAACCACAGCGATATCTGCAAAAGGCGCATTTGAAATCCACATTTTAGCTCCGTTAAGAATATAATGATCACCTACGTCTTTGAAATTTGTGATCATACCACCTGGGTTTGAACCAAAATCTGGCTCTGTTAAACCAAAACAACCTATCATTTCTCCTGAAGCCAACTTTGGCAAATATTTTTTGGATTGTTCTTCTGAACCAAATTTCCAAATAGGATACATAACTAATGAACTTTGAACTGAAGAAGTTGAACGAAGGCCAGAATCACAACGTTCTAGTTCTTGCATAATTATTCCGTAAGCTACTTGATCTAGTCCTGCACCACCATATTCAATAGGAATATATGGCCCAAATCCTCCTATTTCCGCTAACCCTTTTATGATGTGTTTAGGGAAAGTTGCATTTTCGTAGTGCTCTTCAATTATCGGAGATACCTCTTTCTTCACCCAAGCTCTAGCGGTTTCTCTAATAAGCTTATGCTCATCAGATAATAATTCATCCATCAAATAATAGTCGTGAGATTGAAATTGATCTTTACTCATAAGATGCGTTTTGAAGGCAAATGTATATGTATTTTAAAGATACACAAGCATCTGTTGGTTCAATTTTTATGTTTAGTAACTCAATTTATTTCTTAGGAAATTATTTTGCTGAAACGTGAGTTTTGCAATCATTAATTTTAATTTTGATTATTGACTAAATGATACCTCAAGATACGATAGGGAAAATTTTTGATGCTGCAGATATTGTAGAAGTGGTAAGTGATTTTGTAAATCTTAAAAAGTCAGGGGCCAATTACAAAGGCTTAAGTCCATTCAGTAATGAAAAGACTCCATCTTTCATGGTTTCTCCGGGTAAACGAATTTTTAAAGATTTCAGTTCTGGAAAGGGGGGCAATGTCGTTACTTTTTTGATGGAACACGAACATCTGTCCTATCCAGAGGCGTTAAGATGGTTAGCTAATAAGTATCAAATAGAGATTCAAGAAGAAGCTCCTAACGAAGAACAGTTAGAAGAAAAAAATAAGAGAGAGGGGTTGTATTTAGCCCACCAATTTGCAAATGATTTTTTTAAGCATCAACTTTTAAATACGGACGAAGGAAAATCAATTGGGCTAACCTATTTCAAAAAAAGAGGATACCATCTTCAAACTATGGAGAACTTCAGTCTAGGATATTCCCCTGAAAAAAGTAATGCATTGGCTGAAAAAGCGATATCCGAAAAATACAATCTGGATGCTTTATTAGAGTCTGGAATTATTAAAAAGAATGAAAAGGGTCACTATGACTTTTTTAGGGGGAGAGTGATTTTCCCTATTCAAAACCTTACGGGTAGAGTAATTGGTTTTGGAGCTCGTACTTTAAAAAATGATAAAAATATTGCCAAATATTTTAATTCACCCGAAAGTAAAATTTACAATAAAAGTCAAGTTTTATATGGACTTTACCAATCCAAAAACGAAATCATTAAAAACGACTTATGTTACTTAGTTGAAGGGTATACTGATGTAATTTCATTGCACCATAACGGCATTAAAAACGTGGTAGCCTCTAGTGGTACTTCATTGACAGAGGGGCAAATAAGATTAATAAAAAGATTTACTAATAACATCGTTATTTTATATGATGGTGATGCTGCTGGAATCAATGCTTCTTTTAGGGGTGTTGATATGATATTAAAAGAAGGACTGCAAGTTAAAATTATTTTATTTCCTGACGGGGAAGACCCTGATAGCTACGCATTCAAATTAGGTCAGAATGAGCTTCAGGATTTTCTCATCCATAATCAAGAAGATTTTATCACATTTAAATCCAATCAACTTTTAGAAAAATCTAAAAATGATCCTATCAGCATTTCAAATACCATTAATGATATCATCACTACTATTTCAGTAATACCTGACCCTGTTTCTAGATCAGTATATATTAAAAGCACCGCTCAAAAATTTCAAATGGATGAGCAACTTCTAATTTTGGAGGTTCAAAAAAAATTAAAACAAAAATCATACTCCAGTGGTATCCAGGGAAAAACAAATTTTGAAACAAGAGTTCTAACTCCAGCCAAAAAAGGATTTGAAAAAGGAATAAAACACAAACTAGATAATCAAGAAAAAGATTTAATTAGATTAATGGTGAATTATGGAGCTAAATCAATACCCATTGAAATTCAAAATGAAAATGGAGAAAAAGTGGAAGAAGAATATCCATTAGCTCAATTTATCATTGAAGAAATTTTAACAGATAATTTAAGTTATTCAGATTCAAAATTTCAACAAATTTTTAATGAGTATGTGGATGGTCTAGAAAATGGTCTACTTGTAAATGATCAACATTTCATTCAACAACCTGATCTTACAAGTTTAATTGTAGATCTTACTACTTCAGAAAACATTTTAAGTCAAAACTGGATTAACAAACACCAAATTCATACTAGAACCGAATCTAAAAGGCTCAAACAAGCCGCTATTGAATCTGTTTTTATATTTAAATTAAGAGTCACTGAAAATCTTATTCTAGAAAAACAGGAATTATTAAAAAACACTAATGATAAAAGCTCTGAAAATGGAATTCTAGAAGAAATACAGGAATTAACAAAAGTCCGTAATATATTTGCTAGTGAATTAGGAATAATAATTACACAATAACACACAAATGCAAGAATTAAATTTTGAATGGTTTCTTTTTCTAAGCTTATTGGGGATAACATTATTATTCTGGCTAATAGCAAATAGATGGATTAACAAGAGATTAATATCCTTTCTTAAAAAGAGAGATTTACTTGTACTTGGAAGAGAAAAGAATATAATAAAATTAGCCAAGCAAATTCTATTAATTCTATGTTGCATTTTGCTGGTCTTCTTTGAGACTCTTTTAAGTGATGCTTTTTCCTTAAACACCATTAAAAACTTTGAGCTTATTCCGTCCAGTTGGTTTGGATCAAGTGAGGATGGATCTACATCTAATTTTAAACTCACTATTGGGAGCTTGTTCTATTTGATTTTCATTGTCATTATTTCTAGAATTCTAATTACTATCATAAGAATTATTCTACAAAGAATTGCAAAAACAAAATCTTGGATTGATGAAGGGGGAAGGTATACCATTGTTCAGTTAAGTAAATATTTTATTTACACTATTGCATTTGTATTCGCTATACAAGGATTGGGTATAAATATCACATTTTTAATAGCCGGTTCTGCTGCTCTTTTTGTAGGTATAGGTTTTGGATTACAGTCTATATTAGGAGATGTTTTTTCAGGTGTTATATTATTATTCGATGGAAGTATTAAAGTCGGAGATGTGGTTGAAATGCCTAGCGAAGAAATATGTAAAGTGGAGCATATTTTTATTCGTACTTCACAACTAAAAACGTTGGATGGTAAAATTATTATTGTCCCTAATTCTAATCTCACCAAAGACAATGTTATTAATTGGAGCATAAGTGAAAAAGTAACTCGTTTTTCTGTATCTGTAGGTGTAGCTTATGGCTCCGATACTCAAAAGGTAAAAGATATACTTTATCAATGTGCATTGAAGCACCCACATGTGGAAAAAAGACGAAATATCGCTGTTATTTTAGAAGATTTTGGAGACTACTCTCTTCAATTTAAGGTTTTTTTCTGGGCAAGAAAAACTTGGGAAATATTAAACATCAAAAGTGATATTAGATTCGCTATTGATCAAGCATTTAGACAAAATAACATTAAGATTCCATATCCTCAGCGGGATTTACACATTGTCTCTGACAATACTAAAGACAATTTTAATAAAGATGTTTAGCTGGGTTTGACGTCTTTAATATTTATCTGTAAACTCATTTGATTGTTGTAGTAACTTTCTACTACCGAACCTACAACATCCGCTTTTTCCAACTCATTAATTTTCTCCAAGTTTTCGGCAGAATTAAACCAAATCCCTTCGATATGTTTTTCTTGTTGAATGTCTGTAAATAAAAACTTTATGTGTTTTTGTCCAACTATTCTGGGAGGTGTTTTAAAATGAAGTTTTTTAAAACAAAAAACCGGTCTAGGATTGGAAGGTCCAAAAGGTTCCATTTGCTTAATAATCCTCATCAATTTTGGGATGCCTTTATTATTGAAATTTTGAAATAATTTTTCAAGCGTTAGATCTACATCAACTGATAATTTTTTTTGTTTAATCTCTTCGCTGATATTGTCAGAAACAAGTTTTTCAAAATCTGTAGAGAATTCATCAAGATTTTCGTATTTCATTGTTAATCCTGCGGCGTATTTATGTCCTCCAAATCTGGTGAAATGGTGTTTTAATTGATCTAATATTTTATAAATATCAAATTCTTTCACAGATCTAGCAGAACCGGTTATTAAATCTCCATCTCCAGAAAATACAATGGTAGGTTTATAGTAGTTCTCTATTAATCGTGAAGCCACAATGCCAATAACACCTTTATGCCAATTAGGGGAATATACTACATTAGTGGATCTGTTTTCGGGCATGTTAGAAAGTTGAAATAAAGCCTCATTGGTAGCATCTTCATCTAAAGATTTTCGATTACTATTTAAAGATTCAATATCGCTAAAAACTGATTCCTTATCACCTTTTTCAGAAAGTAAAAATTCAACTGCAATTTTAGCGTGTGCTAATCGACCTGCCGCATTTATTCTTGGGGCAATCTTGAAAACCAAATCGGATGAATTTAATGAAATTAAATTGGGGTATGTGTTCCAAATTTTTTTGACTGAAGGAATGGGGTTATTGTTTATAGAAAAGAGTCCAAGGTGAACAATAAGTCTATTTTCACCAATTAAAGGAACTACATCAGCTGTAGTGGCAATAGCAGATAATTGATAAGCAAAGCTAAAGTCATATGTTACATTACATTGATTAATATAGCCTTGAATTAACTTCAAACCAATTCCGCAACCACATAACTCCTTAAAATTATACTTACAATTCATTTGTTTTGGATTTAAAATCACAAAAGCGTCAGGAAGTGTTTCACCAGGATTATGATGATCACATATTATTAAGTCAATATTTTTTTGTTTTAACTTTTCAGCTGCTTTTATATCCTTAATTCCACAATCCAGCGTGATTACTAAACTTATTTGCTCTTTCTCTGACCATTCAACAGCGGTCATTGATAAGCCATAACCTTCCTTTTCTCGATGAGGCTGATAAGTGTATATATGAGGCGAAAACGTAGATAGAAAGTGTTTCATCATCGCTACAGAACACGTGCCATCCACATCATAATCTCCGTAAATCAATATGTTTTCTTCATTTAAAATTGCCTGATTAATTCTTTCAACTGCTTGAAACATACCTGACATGCTAAAAGGATTTAGAAAGTCTTTTTCAGATGGTCTAAAAAACTGCTCTGCATGGCTATAAGTCAGAATACCCCTATTTACTAACACTTGAGCAAGTTCTTCTGATATTTTTAATTGACTTTTTAATTCAACTACGGATTGCTGGACTACCTTTTTATATTCCCAAATGTTATTTTCTAAAAACATTACTTTCCGCAATTATTATTTTTCTAATTTGCTCTTCATTGTAATAATAAATGAATGACGAGATATCTATTTTTATTCAAATTTATCCTTTACTGGACGTGTTCTATTTACGTTCAAAACAATATTAATTCAATCTATTTTGAATACCCTGAAAGTAATGATTTTACAACTCTAAAGACACTTCCAGCAAAATTTTATGGGGATTTTTTTAAGCTTCAAGATTCATTACTGATTTTGAGGATCGACTCTAACCTTATTTCCATAAATCACAATGTAGTTTTTCCAATTCCCAAAGGAGATATGAAACGTCTTCAAACGTACATAAAAGAAGACAGCATTTACGGTATAAAATCCAATAAAGGTCTACCTTTTAAATCTATAAATGACACCATCTATGCGCTTTTAAGTCAACAGTACCCTATTTACAAAAATGATTCTTTATCATCTTCTTTTATTTTTGAAGGTCAAGTTTTTTTGTTTAGTAATACTACAGATTCCCTACATTCGGTAATCAAATTAAGTATACATAAAGACACACTTTTTCTCGTTGAGAGTGATCCTTCGATTTTTAGTTCCTCTATCACTTCTAATGTTCACCTCATTAATCACTTGAGACCTTATTATTTACTCCCAGAAAATGAAAATAAATGGAAAACTTTTATAAAAAATAAAGGGTTTAATGATACTACACTTTATCTTAAAAAATGAAAAATCCATCTGAAGAATTAGAAATATTAAAGGAAAGATTTCAGCAAATTCAAGACGAATTAATTCAAAATCTGTTAGGTTGTATTCATGTTTATGAATTAGAGGAAGACATCTATCAAAAAATGATCACACTGATTAATCAATATACCAAAAGTGCATTCAGAATCACGAAAGCAATCGAAGCACAAGAAATCATTGAGTTAGTTTTAGTAAATGGCATAAAGAATAAACAATAATTGAGATCAAAGTAAAATTTGTTTTTATTTGAGCCCATGGATATTGTTGATTACTACAATTGGAGGTACGCAACTAAGAAATTTAATTCAAAAAAGAAAGTTGCACCATCTGATCTTGAGCTTATAAAAGAAGCTGTCAGGCTAGCTCCATCGTCCTATGGATTACAATTATTTAAGGTTATCATCATTGAAAATCAAGAGTTAAAAAAGAAATTGGTCCATTCTTCTTACAATCAAAATCAAATCATCGATTGTTCTCATCTTTTCGTTTTTTGTAATTACACTAAAGTGTTAGAAAAAGACATTGATCTTTTTATCAATACGAAATCTAAGGTCAATAAACATCCGGTCAATGAGCTGCAGGGATATGGGTCATTTTTAAAAAATAATTTGCTTAAAAAAGAGCCTGAAGAAACAAGTATTTGGACTACAAATCAAGTTTATATAGCTCTTGCACACTTGATGACAGCATGTGCCACCCTACAAATTGATTCATGTCCTATTGAGGGGTTTAAAGCCGAAGACTATAATGCTATTTTAGATCTAAACAACAGGCACATGAATGCGGCTGTTATTGCTGCGGTTGGATATAGATCAGATTCAGATTTAACTCAAGAGCAAAAGAAAGTAAGGAAATCATCATCTTTACTTTTCGAAACAATTTAATGATCCTGTGATTGATCTTTCTAAGAGAATAAATCAAGTGTTAATTCTTGTGATTCTAGCCATTATCTGGGGCAGCTCATTTATTTTAATGAAAAAAGGTCTTAGAAGCTTCACCGCTTTTGAAATAACACTCTACAGAATTCTCGTTGTTTTTGTTGTATTTATTCCGTTTTGTCTGAAGAAATTTATTTCATTGAGCAAAAAAGACTTTTTCATAATTTCTATAACTGGAATTGTTGGTAGTGCTATTCCCTATTTTTTGTTCATAAAAGCACAAACTTTTATTGACAGTTCATTAAACGGAATTTTAAATTCAATAACCCCTCTATTTACTATTTTATTTGGAACACTTCTTTTTAATCAAAAATTTACATTTAAAACCGTCATTGGTGTTATTACAGGGCTAGTTGGTGCAATAGGATTAATCGTTACCGCAAATGGTGGTGACTTAAGCCTTAATACACTAATATATTCCCTTCTTCCTTTAGCCGGATCGGCATGTTACGCACTTAATTTAAATATTATTAAAGTTTATTTAAGCCACATTAGTGCGGTTTTAATCACAGGTGTTTCTTTTTTCATTATTGGACCCATATCTGCAATATTATTGGGATTCAAAACAGAGTTTTTCAGTCATATCATAAACAACGATTCTAACCAAATTAATTTTATTTATATCACCTTGTTGGGAGTTATAGGGACTGGATTTGCAGTATGGCTCTTCAACTTATTAATTAAAGAAACTTCATCTGTATTTGCTTCTTCTGTTACCTATTTAATTCCAATTGTTGCCATAATTTGGGGAATAATTGATGGGGAAGATTTTTCTCTTTTAGAAGGAGTTTTCTGCTTTGTTATTTTTACGGGAGTCTATCTAATAAGGCAAAATCCTCAAAAAACTTAACTTTCTTTTTTAATACTCAACCTAACAGCTCCAATAACCACAAAACTTGTGATTATAGACATTAGTGTATGGCTAATATCGTGGTAATTAAACCATCTACTATAGCTCCACTTTAAATTAAACATGAATGCGGTAAATATGGCTAAGAAAATAGCTAGTAAAAGCCATAAATTGCCTTTTGATTTTGTCTTACTGTATACATACATATTCAATGGAAATGCAAAACCCAAAAGCATGACCGCCAAGGCTATTTGATTTAAAGTAAAATTGACTGTTGTAACAACAAAAAATAAGTAGATCACACATTGGATATATAAACTATATCGAATGATATTAAACCACTTTTTAGAAATTAAATTTTTGGCAGAAAACAATGAAGCTAAACATAAAAACAATTGAGCAAGTAGGCTAGTTGACCATCCTATTACTTTTAAGTTAGGATGAATATGCGTTTTTAATGCGTGTCCAAATAAAGCAGAAGATAGCATACCTAAGGAGAAAAAAAGAAAATATAACCTAAAATAGGGGTGAAGTAAAGTTCTTTGATTAGGTGTTATCCTTTTAAGGATAAAAAACCCTACCAAACTAACCAATGCAACCAATAAATCTGTTGAAGAAGTGATCGGTTCCGCAATTTCAAATTCTCCAATCCAAATAGATGGATTTAATATAGAAGTATTTGAATCCAAACTAAATTGTGATTTAATTGATCTCTAGATAAAGTTTCTCCTCTTTTTTGGACTTGCCAATGATAATCAATGTCCAAACAGATAAAAAGATCATGTAAGGAGTACATAATCCTAGTATAATACTTATTCCAGGTGATTTCACAAAACCAAAAAAGATAATAATGGGTAATAAAAAATGTCGTGAAAGTTCTAGATAGAATGCATTTTTTTTATGATTTAAAATACTAGAATGTACTAAAACTGAATAAAGCACCACAAATAATAATGCTAAAATCATCGGATTCAGTATAAGATCAAAAAATGTAAGATTTGCACCTAAATTAGATTTTATACTCATTAGTGCTACAAAAGCTAAAAGGGTGGGAATAGTGCTAAAAACAGTATACCATTTTATGCTCTTGGAGATAGGAAAAACAGGTTTTTCTCTAATCCCATTTTCGTTAGTCAAATAGACAGGATCAAAGTGATTTACATTTTTAGGCGTCCATCGAGGACCCATAAAAAATATGATGAATTTATCTTTTATTTTGTCTGCTTCTTTAGCTCTTTTAATCAGATTTCCCCAATATGAAAAGGTAGCATTATAAGCACTTAAATTAACAAAACCCGATGTAATGCCATAATCAGGTTCTTCTTCTTCTGCTTTAAAAGTCCCAAATATTCGATCCCAAAAAATAAATATATGAGCATAATTCTTATCCATATATTTTTCATTTCTCCCATGATGAACTCTGTGATGAGAAGGTGTAGTTAAAAAATATTCTAAAATTCCAAGTTTTCCTATCACTCTTGAGTGAGTAAATAATTGATAAACTCCTAAAATGATAGATGTAGTTACAATAGTAAATACATCAAATCCAGCAAAGGCCATCCAAACAAAAAATAAGGCCCTAAAAACTACTGCAAAAAAAGATACTCTAAAAACAGTAGTGATATTCAATTCTTCACTTTGATGATGCACAATATGAGCAGCCCAAAGGAAATTAATCTGATGACTTAAACGATGGAACCAATAAGCTATAAAATCTGTCACTACCAAACCCAAACACCAAGTGGTAAATGAAAAAGGTATTTTTACTATTGCATAGTGATGATAAATGTGATCAAATAAAAATAAAATTAAAACTGAAAAAACGAGGTCAAACACCCTCTCTAGAACACCACAATATAGATTCGTAAAACTATCCGAAAAATTATAAATACTAATCTTTTTCTTTTTAGCAATGACAACCTCAATAATTAGTAGTGAGATAATTAAAAACGCTATAGTACCTATCAACCAATACATATCTTCATTAAACCTATTTTAAATTTAACTTAATGTTCATAAAATCAATTTAAAATGTTTTAAAAAAATTAACTACTAAATTCATTAATTGTTCTGTCTTGGTTAACATAAGTGTTTCTGATCGATCTAATGGGTCATGATAATGGGCAACTCCACCAAGTGTGTATACAAATATTGACGGAACCAAATGTTGGCCAAACCAATAATGATCAGAATTCGGAGATTGGCCTCTTAACTTCACCTTTTTAAATAAGTGTTGTTTTTCATTAATCCTAGTTATTCTTTTGATATATTTCTGTTGATTTTTCGCGTTTACAATCGCTATTCCATCTTCTCCAGTACCTACTAAATCCAGATTTAATAAAAATTTAATTTTTTTTAAATCTAAAATGGGATTGTCTACAAAATATTTTGACCCTAGAAGACCTATCTCTTCTGCTCCAAAACAAATTAACACCACCGAATATTTATTTTTATTTATACTGTAATATTTAGCTAAATTTAATAATAAGCTAACCCCGCTAGCATTATCATTTGCACCTGGAAATAGTGTGGATCCCATCATGCCTAAATGATCATAATGCGCAGTAATAACTAATGATTTTTTTCTTCTACCTTGAATTCTACCAATAATATTTTGAGTAGTAAGATTTGACCTAAATTCATTTTCAATATTTAAAAAAACTTCACTACACCCCCCTATTTTTTTATTAGTTTGAATAATTGGATATTTATATTCTTGATTTGATACTGACCAGGTTAGTTTATCTTTTGAATACCAAATAACAGGTCCCACATTTGCCAATGATAATTTTAACTGATTGTAATAACTCAATGTATCTACATCATTGATATCAGAAACATCCAAATAGAAAACTCCTTTATCTTCAAATACTTCTGTAATTTGATCTCCATAATGGTATGGTAGAAGCTTAAAATTTCCCACTGATGACCCTGATGCAGGGTGAACTATAAAATCAAATCCTGGTTTTAAATTACTATCACAAAACTGAACAACACATTCTTTAGGGAAGGTATTTACGTTTACAGAGTAAAATTGCTCGTAAGTTCCATTAATAGGTTTTAGTCCTAAATTTTCAAATTCTTCTTTGATAAATTTGGCTACGTGTTTATGGCCTTCATTCACATAACCTCTACCAAAAAACGAAGGTGAAGTAAGTGTATCTACGTAATATTTAAATTGATTTTTCTGAGCGCCTATTAAAGTTGGCAATACAACTAGACAATAGAAAAAAAACTTTTTGATCATGAGATCATAAATTAATGATATCTTCTTTCGATCAACTTGATAAATTTCTTTACCATAGTCGATTTTAAATTCCAATCAAAAGTTTTAGCAAGATCGTTTTTGAAAAAGGTAAGCGCTTCTTCTTTTGAAGAACAGTTATTTAATCGATTTATAGTTTTTTCAAAAAGGGATGCGTCTCCATTAAATAAATTTTGTGTCAAAAGGAACCTCTCATTGAGCCCTATCTCCTTAGTTAAGTCGAGAATTTTTTGTTCACCAAACTGGTCTGCAAGGGTTGTTTGTGATTGAGACAGTATTTCGTTAACACTTCTTTTTTCTTCATCTATTTTTTTCTTTTGTTTGGTTTCTTCTGCCTTATTTTCTATAATTTCTTCAAATTCTTCAATTTCAATGGCATCAATTAAGTTAGTTTGATTTTTCTCCGCTGTACCAAGTTCATCATTTATTTCTTGATTGAAATTCTCTGACGCATGATACTTAAGAATAATTAATTCCTCCTGCAGTGAATAACAAATAGAAATAACTCCTTGAATATCAGATTCATTTTGCTTTAGGCTAGCAATTTTTTGGGTTAATTCTTGCAGAATTAAATCGATTTTTTTTGTATCAATCTCTTCCATATTTAACACTTATCTTTGCAAGATTGATTTTTTTTGAAAACCAATTACATTGTTAAAGTTGTATTTTTCAACATAACATTTTGATTTATTTTCACGTTACAGTTCTATAAATTTGGCCATTGCATATCAATAGTTCATATTCCATTACAGAAATTTCCCAAATCGTGGGAGGTAAATATGAAGGGAATGTAAATTTCAAAGTGGCTAGTATATGTTTTGATTCAAGATTAATTTTTAATGAAACTAATGGGCTTTTTGTAGCTATTAAAACAACCAAAAATGATGGTCATAAGTTCATTAAAGAAGCATATGAAAAAGGAATAAGGTGTTTTATTACTGAGAGGCCTCCTAAAAACAAAGAAAAAGATGCATCATATATCATTGTAAAAAACAGTATTTTATCCATCCAAAAATGGGCTAAACATCACAGAGAAAAATTTAACATCCCCATATTAGCTATTTCTGGAAGTTATGGAAAAACCATCGTTAAGGAATGGATTTTTCATTTTGCAAGATCAGAATATAATGTAATTAGAAGCCCAAAAAGCTACAACTCTAAACTTGGTGTTGCATTATCTGTTTTAATGCTTACTGATGAACATGACTTAGGAATTTTTGAGCTAGGCATTTCAGAACCTGGGGAGATGGATGTACTCAAATCAATAACACAACCTACTCACGTCATTATTACTAATGTATCAACTGCCCATATCGAAAATTTTGAAAATAAATCACAACTCAAAGAAGAGAAGGAGAAATTAATAGTTAAAAATAATACGATTTACTATAAAGAAGGAGATATTCCAGCTTGGCAGAAAAAAATCGTGAAAGAAGGTCAGCAAATCACCATTGATTTAAATGGCAAAAAAAGAACTTTCACTATTCCATTTAAAGATGAAATTTCAGCCTACAATTTTGCTCACTGCGTAGCTTTCTTAGATCTAATTCATATTAAAGAAGAAATTATTTTAAAATTAAGCCCTTCTCTTCCCAAAATTTCCTCTAGGCTGGAAAAAAAGGGCGGAATTAATAATTCTACATTGATAAATGACACATATAGTCATGATCACTCTTCTATTTTTCATGGTCTTGAAACACTTAAAGCTGAGTCAGGGAAAGGTCATAGTACATTCATTTATGTAAATGATCAACATATTAAAATTAAAGAGAGTGACGAAATTATGAATTGGGTAAAGAAATATGAAATATCACAATTCATAGCTATAGGAGCTAATTTAAAAGACATTAAATCACAGTTAAGACCAAATGACTTTCTTTTCAATAACTTACATGAATTTAATGCCTCCTTTGATAACCTAAATATATACGATCATCATATCTTGTTGAAGGGAAATAACAAATTGACCACCCAAAAAATTAATGAAAAGATTGAGGCCAAAAAACACGAAACTGTTCTTGAAATTAACCTCAATCATGTAGAGAGTAATTATACATTTTATAAAAATTTAATTTCAAAGAATACCAAAACTCTAGCCATGATAAAGGCAGCAGGGTATGGTGCAGGGTTAATTGAAATTGGGAAAAAATTAGAGTTTTGTAATATTGATTACTTGGGTGTTGCCTACGTCGATGAAGGGGTTGAATTAAGAAAAAACGGAATAGCGAAACCCATCTTGGTTATGAACCCAAGTGTAGCTTCATTTAATGCACTTATAAACCATAATTTAACACCTGCCATGCATGATTTAAATCAATTGAACTCATTTACAGGAAAGTTGATTGATTTAAATGTAAATGCTTATCCGGTGCATTTAAAATTAAACTCTGGTATGAACCGATTGGGGTTTTCAGAATGGGAAATAGATTCTCTTATTGCCTTTTTAAAAAGCCAACCTGAAATTAAAGTAGAAGGTATTTTCAGTCATCTGTTTGCTAGTGATAATGAGGAAGGGGAAAGTCAAACCTTAGATCAAATACAAAATTTCAAATTAAATTGTGAAAGAATTGAAGAGGGTTTAAGAATTAACACCATCAAGCACATCTTAAATACGGCAGGGATTGAGCGATACGGTGATCATCAATTCAATATGGTGAGACTCGGGATAGGACTCTATGGAATTTCTTCCAACTATGATCTAAAGCCTATTGCCACTCTTACTTCAACAGTTTCTAAAATAAGAGAAATTGAAGCTGAAGAATTTATTGGTTATGGGTTAACAAATGTGACTAAGAAAAAAACAAAAATTGCTATTATTCCTCTAGGCTATGCTGATGGTTATGCAAGAGTTCTTGGGAATGGGAAAGGGAATATGATGATCAATAATAAACTTATTCCTACTGTAGGTAATATTTGCATGGATATGACTTTTCTAGATGTTACTAATCTAAATATTAAAGAAGGTGATCGAGTTGAGGTTTTTGGGCCCAATAGAAAAATAGAAGATTTAGCAAAAGAAGCAAACACCATCCCGTATGAAATATTGAGCTGTATTTCTCAGCGTGTAGTGAGGGTATATGAAAAAGACTAATGAAAAAAAAATTTGTTTCTAACTTAATATTAGTATTAGTTCTTAATTTCATTATTAAGCCGTTATATATTCTTGGAATAGATGCGGAAATTTTAAAAATTACAGAGTTAAATAATGCGGGTACTTACGGAACTTATTTTTCTCTTTTAAGCCTATCATTTGTATTTAATATATTTCTAGACTTAGGTATAAATAATTACAACACTCGAAACATTGCAAGGGATAATGACAAGATTCATGATGAACTACATGGTAATTTATCGCTAAAACTTGGTTTATCTTTCTTTTATTTACTTCTGTTACTTTTTATAGGAATTGTTTTTTCATATAACTGGTATGAAATTAAGTGGCTGATAGTCATAGGGTTTAATCAGGTTTTAGTAGCTCTTATTCTATTTATGAGGTCAAATTTATCTGCTATTTTTCTGTTAAAAGAAGATAGCTTTATTTCGGTTCTTGATCGAATTATATTAATACTATTTTGTGGATATTTTTTATGGGCTGGTACCTCTAATACGTTGATCACCATTGAGTTTTTTATTCTATCTCAAACATTAGCCTATGCGCTTACCCTCGTTATATGTATTTTCATTTTAAAAAGGAAAACCCATGTATTTAAACTCCTTTGGGATATACCATTTTTTAAATCTACGATTCAAAAAAGTCTTCCTTATGCCCTGCTGATATTTCTTATGTCCATATACTACTACTCAGATGTAGTAATGATTGAAAGGATAAAAAATAATTATGAAGCAGTAAGTTATGCTCACGGTTATCGATTTTTCATGGCTTTTAATATGGTGGGTTACTTATTTGCTGGTTTATTATTACCTGTTTTTTCTAAAATGATTAAGGAAGGGAATAATGTAAGCCCTATTACATGGTTATCATTTAAGTTAATTTTTTTAATCGCAATTCTAATTTGTGTTTCCATATGGCCTGTAAAAGAAGAATTATTGTTTTGGAGATACGAAATCATTGGAGAGTATTTGTTGCATTCTTCAAAAACTTTTGGGTGGCTTTTATTGTCTTTTGTTGCCATATCATGCAATTACATATTTGGTACGTTATTAACAGCTAATGGGAGTTTAAAACAATTAAATATCATGGCATTTATTGGAGTTCTAATCAACTTATTTCTAAATATGACGCTAATACCAGATTACGGTTCTGAAGGAGCTGCTTTCGCTAGTCTAATCACTCAATTATTTACTCTTTTTTCTCAAATTGTAATCACTTATCGACAATTTCATTTTACGATATTTCATGTAGGAGGAATTCAACTTTTAGCCTTTATAACACTGACTAGCTTAACAAGCTATACCATACATTACTTAAATTTATTTTCTACCAATTGGTTCATAAATATCATTGCTACTATTGTTGTCGGAAGTGTTTTTAGCTTAATATTAAGATTTGTATCCATTAAAGATGTTTTTAAACTTATAAACTCTCATCAAGATGAACGCATTTAATTATTTGTTCACATTACTTCTAAAAGTTAAATTTGCAAACCTAAACAGGAAAAAATGAGCGATCCCACACATAACACGTTATATCTAATTGAATTTCTTTGGAAGAAAAAGAAAATTATCATAACAGCAGCAGTAATCGCAGGTGTAATCTCCATTTTTGTTTCTTTAATCATTCAAGAAAAATTTGAATCTTCGGTTACACTTTATCCTGCTAAATCAAGTTCAGTCACTTTTAATGAAGTGATTACAGAAGATCAAAGCGTTTCTAAATTTGGAGAGGAAGAGGAAGCCGAACAAATGCTTCAAATTCTAGAGTCAGGAAATATTCGAAGTAAGATTATTAGTAAATATGACTTACTAAATCATTATGAAATAGATGTGACCGGAAAATATGTAAATACAGATTTAAATAAGACCTATTACGAAAACATCAGCTTTAAAAGAAATAATAATGGAGCTGTCATCATTACTGTAATGGATAAAAGTCCAGATACAGCTGCACTTATTGCAAATGATATTGCCTCATTGTATGATAGTACTAAAAATGCCATGATACACGAAAGAGCATTGACTGACTTTTATATTAAAAAACAAAAATTAAATAAATTAAAATTGGAGATGCAACAGTTACGTGACACCATGTCTGCATTAACCTCTTTAGGTGTGGTAACGGATGATGCTTATCAAGCCCTTACAGAAGCCTTTATAAATGCTAAAAACGCATCCATTCAGAAAAAATTTCAAGATAAAATTGAAATGACAGATCAATATGGTTCTGTACTAAAATCTTTTCAAGTAAAAGTGGAATTTCTTTCTGAAAGATTGGCTACTATGGAAACTTCATATGAGCAAGCAGAAAGTGATGCAAACAGTTTTTTATCCCATAAATTTATAGTTGAGAAAGCCTATCCGGCTGAAAAAAAATCTTATCCAGTAAGATGGCTAATTGTAGTCATGTCAACATCTTCCGTTATACTACTTACGATATTAGGGCTTATCATTAAACAAAGAATTTCTGAATTAAAAAGTTAATGGTCTCCTTTTTATTAAAAAAAGAATTTGGCCTCACTGCTATCACTTTGTTTGCGTTAATAAACGGCATTCTAATATTTAATGAGATTTACCTGCAATTACTATTACCTGTTTTAATTTTAATTACGTATTGGTTTATTTTCAGACTCGACTTTGTTTTTTTATTGATTGTATTTTGCACTCCCCTTTCATTCAACTTTGAAAATTTATTTGCAGGTGGAATAGGATTTTATTTCCCAACCGAACCGCTGCTACTTGTTTTTAGCTTGATTTTCATATTTAAACTCATATTAAATAAAAAGTTAAAAGACAAATTATATCATTTACGTCATCCTCTAACAATATTTATTATACTACATTTTTGTTGGATGTTCATAACATCTATATCAAGCGAAATGCCTGTAGTTTCTTTTAAGTATTTATTAGCAAGAACATGGTTTCTTTGCCCCATTTACTTTTATGGATCATTATATTTCAAACAAGGAATTCTTGCTATTAAGCGATTTTTAACGGCATATACCATTCCTATGTTCATAGTTACTTGTTATACATTATTAAACCACATGCTTCATGGTTTTAGTGAAGAGGCTGGGCATTGGGTAATGTGGCCATTTTTTAAAGATCATACTTCTTATGGAGCTATTCTAGCCATGACTATACCTATTTCCATTTGGCTTTACAGAAATCAAAAATACTTTTATGCTAAGCTTTTTTACCTATTTGTAATTGTTATACTGTTAATTGGGCTATACTTTAGTTACACGAGGGCAGCCTGGTTAACCATGGCTGGTGGTCTTTTTGTTTATTTACTTTATTACTTTAAAATCAAAATGAAATGGTTGATTTCTCTTTCCATCATCCCACTTGTCATGCTATTCATTAATTTTAATGAAATAGGTTATTTGTTAAATAAAAATGATGCTGAACACACCACTGAGAATTTCTCAGAAAGACTAGAATCTATGTCAAATGTTTCTACAGATGCTTCTAATCTTGAAAGATTAAATCGATGGAATTCAGCTATTTCACTTTTTAAAGAGAGACCCATTTTGGGCTGGGGACCAGGAACATACGCATTTGTATATGCCCCATATCAGGATGCCAGTGATTTAACCATCATTAGTACAAATTTTGGGGACGGTGGTAATGCGCATAGCGAATATTTGGGGCCACTCTCTGAACAAGGTGTTTTGGGGCTCATTTTAGTTATTGCAATTGTTTTTACTTTCTTTTTTTATTCTGGTAAATTCTATATTAGCTCAGATCATAATCCGACTAAAGGAATTACTCTTATGATTATAGTTGCCCTTTCTACATATTTTGCTCATGGAATTTTAAATAACTACCTTGATACAGATAAGGCCTCTATATTAGTTTGGGGGCTTATGAGCTTATTTATTTGTATATCAAACGAAAGTTTACTTAAAACGTAATTAAAATATGTTTTAAAGTCTTTTATTTAACTTATGAGTAAATCAAAATCTGTTTTCGTTTGTCAATCATGTGGTCAAGAAAGTCCTAAATGGACTGGAAAATGCAGTGGATGTAATGAATGGAATACTCTTGAAGAAAAACTCCAAACATCTTCAAAAAACAGACAAACATTATATGAAGTTCGTACTAAAAAAGCCATTCCTGTTTCATCCATCAAAGAAAACGCTGCTATTCGATTATTAACTAATGATGAAGAATTTAATAGAGTTGTGGGAGGTGGATTAGTTTCAGGTTCGGTTACTCTTCTTGCTGGTGAGCCTGGAATTGGAAAATCTACTTTAACTTTAAAATTAGCGCTAAGCTTAAATAAAACGGTGTTGTATGTTACAGGTGAAGAAAGTGCTGAACAAATCAAATTAAGAGCTAAGCGACTAAAAGATGAAAATAAAGAATGCTATGTACTTAATGAATCCAAATTAGAAAATGTCATTTCAGAAGCAGAAAAGTTATTTCCCGAGTTACTAATTATTGACTCTGTTCAAACCTTAAGTATTGACGAGATTGACTCTGTACAAGGAAGTACAACTCAAATTAGACATTGCGCTGAGGTGTTGATTAAATATGCCAAGACTAAACAAATACCCACATTAATTATTGGTCATGTCACAAAAGATGGCTCCATAGCAGGACCTAAAATTCTTGAGCATATGGTAGATACAGTACTTCAATTTGAAGGAGATAAGAATCATCTGTACAGAATTGTGAGGAGTACAAAAAATAGATTTGGCAATACCAATGAAATTGGGATATATGAAATGTTTGAAGATGGACTAAAAGGTGTGAAATCTCCCAACAAATTACTAATTTCAGAAAACACATCTGAACTCAGTGGAATAGCAATTGGATGTAGTCTGGAAGGAATAAGACCCATTATGATTGAGATACAAGCATTGAGCTCGACAGCAACTTATGGCACACCTCAGAGATCATTCAATGGCCTTGACAGTAAACGGTTAAATATGTTGTTAGCCGTACTTGAAAAAAGAGGAGGACTAAAATTAAGCCAAAAAGATATTTTCATAAACATCACAGGAGGTATCAAAATTAAAGACCCAGCAATTGACTTAGCCATTATCTGTGCGGTTCTTTCATCAAACTTCGATTTTCCGATACCTCAAAAAACATGTTTTATCGGTGAAGTTGGATTAAGCGGTGAAATTAGACCAGTTAGTAGAATAAATGAAAGAATAAAAGAAGTGGTGAAAATGGGTGCTGAAAGCATATATGTGAGTAAATATGCTAAATTAAATGGTGCAGAAAATGAGAAATATCAACTAAAAAAGGTCGTTAAGGTCCAGGAAATCATTCAACAACTTATCAAATAGTTTCGAATTTTATAGATTAAAATACATTCTTGTTTTATCTTTAGCCCGAAACGTTAAACATGAGTATACCTAAACTTGAACAAGATGTGATTGAGGAGTTTGAATTTTTTGACTCATGGTTGGAAAAATACGAGCACATTATCGAATTAGGAAAAGACCTTCCTCTTATTCCAGATTACTTAAAAACTGGTGACAATCTAATTAAAGGATGCCAATCCAATGTATGGTTGCATGCTGAATGTATAGAAAATAAAATTACTTTTTGTGCTGATAGCGATGCCATCATTACAAAAGGTATAATTGCGCTGTTAATTAGAGTTTTAGATAAGCAATCTGCAGATGATATACTAAAAGCAGAGTTAAAATTTATAGATTCTATAGGATTGACTAATCACTTATCACCTACAAGAGCTAACGGCTTACTAGGGATGGTGAAACAAATGAAATCATATGCTATGGCATTTAGCTTGAAAAACAATATCAAAAATGGATAATCCATTAAGAGAATTAAAAAAGAAAACTGAGATCAAAATCATCAATATGCTCAAAACCATTTTTGACCCTGAAATTCCGGTTGACATATATGAGCTTGGCTTGATCTACGAAATAAAAATTGATGATGAAATTAATGTGGGAATTGACATGACTTTAACATCTCCAAATTGTCCTGTGGCAGAAACGCTTCCAAAAGAAGTAGAGGATAAGGTGGGAGAAGTACATGGAGTTAAAACTTCTAAAGTGAATATTGTATTTGACCCACCTTGGGATAAGGACATGATGAGTGAAGAAGCTAAACTAGACTTAGGAATGATTTAAAATGAATTATGATAAAAATTGGAATTGACGCTATAGACTTTTACGTACCCTCATTGGGACTTAAAATACATGATTTAGCAATAGCAAGAAATATAGAACCAGCCAAACTTGAAAAAGGACTTGGTTTAAAGGCAATGGCCCTTATGGATGTGAACGAAGACGCAGCATCCATGGCAGCAAATGCTTTAGATAAGTTAATTGCTAAAAATAAAATTGATCCAACGGAAATCGGCAGAATATATCTAGGAACAGAAAGTGCTTTAGATGCTGCAAAACCAACCGCAACCTACGCAGTAGGTATGGTTGAAGAAAAGCTAAAGGGTGAATATGGAGAAAGATGTTTTAAAAACTGTGATGTAGTTGATATGACTTTTGCTTGTGTTGGTGCAGTTGATGCACTTGAAAACTGCATAGACTGGATAAAATGTAACCATAACAGAAAAGCCATTGTTATCGCATCAGATGTAGCTAAATATGAATTAAAATCTTCTGGAGAATATACTCAGGGAGCTGGAGCTGTGGCCATGTATATAACTGCAAATCCAAGTATTATCGCTTTTGAAGAAACCATTGGCATTAGCATGGAACATGTTGGAGATTTCTTTAAGCCTAGAAGAATTTTAAAAAATGAAGATCTAGAAGGAAATAATACCATTCAAAAAATCACAAACTCTGAAAAAGGTATGATCGAGCTCTTTTACGAAGAACCTGTATTTGATGGTCAATATTCGAATGAGTGCTATTCTGAAAGGATAAAAGAAAGCATGGCTCATTTTAAGTTACAGAAAAAAACCAATTTGCTTGTAAATTGGGATAAATTAGTTTTTCACTTACCCTATGCGTTTCAAGGCAGAAGAATGATGTCTGATATTTGGTTAGAATGGATAAAAGAAAATAAGCAGTTTAACCTAATTGAAGATGAAATTGGTCCTTAT
>JAYYEV010000082.1:0-7154 GCA_036159515.1 Bacteroidota bacterium
AACTCTTTTTTTGAGATTGATGAATCAAAAAAACTAGAAAAGTAGTCCCTGCTATAGTAATATCCCATGAAATCATAGCAGAAGGAAAAGTGGCAAATAAAGGGGTAAAAAAACCACTCATTGAGCCTTCTGACTCAATTAAAAACTGAATTAAATTATAATAAGGAAGTACTGTACCTAGGATACACAATAGCAGATAAATTCTTTTCATTTTTTAATAATTAATTTTTTAGATGTTCTACCGAAGGGTGTTTGAACAACAACATTATAAATACCAGCAGGATACAAAGAAGCATCCATAAAATAATTAGTCTCTCCTGAACGGATTTCTCCGCTGTATAGTTGGTCAACACATTTCCCAAATAGATCAACAAGAGAAATGGTTCCAATCGTGTTTCTACTCATATTAACTGGAACACATGTAATGGCACTTGCCGGGTTAGGATAAGCATCAATAGTTACGTCAATTCGATCTTCTACATAAGTTGTATTATCTAAAATTTTGAAATCAAAATAACCAACTGGGGCAGGCATGGGTCTTTTCATCATTTTTCCATTATTAGCAATGGCTTCCATGTAATAATAAACCTTTTGTCCAGATGACATTGTTCCAGGAATATCAGCTTCCCATATGTTATTAGAAGTATTAGTCATCATTATGGGTGGACTAAATCCTGTTGCTAAGTCAGTAGTGTAATACACTTGAGCTGTATTTACACCAGATGTATGCTGAATATTGGCTGATACCGTGTAACTAGATAAAGGTGATGTATCTTCTAAAGATTGATGTTGAATTAAAAGGGGTTCATTGGCTCCTACAGAATGGGTAATGCAATGTATAGCCCCACTGTAAGCAATTAAATTAACCCCACTATTATCTACATCAATTCCTACAATATTATAACCTGGTAATGCCTCTTCATAAATACGTTGTGCAATGGTGTCGTATTCTTGACGGTAGAAGGGAACAAGAACCGTGTTATTGACAAATACTGAGTTCGTATACGTTCTATAATATCCATTGGTATTGGGGTAATTTCCTGAAACACTTGGAGGAGAGGGTATTCTGACCACTTTATAAGCTGTACCAAAAGCAGAGTTGTAGTTGCTAAGTACATACTGCAAATTTGCTTCAATTTGTGGACCGTCAGCCACTCCAGGTGGATATTCAGCCATGAGGATGGTTTCTTCATCGAGTAATTTCATATGCATGTCAATATGATGAATTCCGTCATAAGGAAGTGTTTCCATGAGAATATACGTTTGAATGCCCATAAAATCTTGCATGATATCTTCAATTTCGGACAACGTGTGATTAGGATAAAAGACATTTCCAGAAGGACCATTCCAGGCATAACCCCCACTATTTTCGTCCAATATCAATTTAGATGAAAATCCAGTACCCATGCCGTCACTCATAAAATTTCCTCCTGTTCCCATAAAATTATAAGGTGATTGAGTAGTGATATACATATCTGCATTAAAATAAGCGGCAATGTGTTCAGGTACTAAATCATCGTATGGGCGATTTCTGTTATATATCCAATCCACTAAAATTCGATCTTCCACATCATTTTTGTATACCGTATTTTGGCCATAGTCTCTTATCCAGATACTATTGAAATTGGTCTCTATATAATAAATGTTAGGGCTAGAAACACCATGAGCACTTAAATAGGAAGCTACCGTATTTTGGTCGTTGCAAATTATAATTACATCACATTCATTAACCGCATGTTCCACAATTTGTTTTAAAATTATCTCTTCCGTTATACCATATCCTGTGCTCCAAGTAATCGTAAGTGCTTCAATTTCTTCCCATTCTGCCATAGTCCGCACATTAAAGCTTGGTGGATTGGTAAAAATGGTAGCACCAGCAGATCTATCCAAGTAAGGATTTCCTTTAACGCCTATGGTCTCTAAAAAATTAGAATCTCTTTCGTTTGGAGCCAGTCCCTTAGGCAGTTCTTGACTAATACCTAAAAAAAGAATGAAAGAAAATGAAAAGGATAAAAGTATGTTGTTTGTCAATTTCATTTTATAAAAATAAAGATCATTGCTTACAAATTGTTGCTTGTCTACTGATTGTTTAGATATTTAAAATATAGCATATGATAGATTCAGTAGGAACCTAAAAAGCAGTTATTTATAAAATTGAGGGATAATTGATTTTAATTTAAAAACAACCTGCCGGATAACTACAGTTTGTAGAAAAATTCAAGTTTGAATCCACATCAAGCCAATTAGAAGTTGACCAGCTAGGATTATCAACTTCAATACAATTTAAATTTGGGTTTTTCTTGGAGTTAAAAACAACTATGTTCGTATTAAAGCCATTTTTAAGATTTAGACATGTCAACGGGTTATAAGAAAGGTCTATTTTAGTTAGATTAGTATTTGAACTCAAATCCAAGGATGTTAATTGGTTTTCATAACATCTAATTTCGTTTAGAGATGTATTATTACTTACATCTATCACAGACAATTGGTTTTTTCCAAAACTAAGTACTTCTAAAGCAGTATTGTTGCTTACATCTAGACTGGTTAATTGATTGGCATGACAGCCAAGATAAGTTAATGCAGGATTTGCACTAACATCTAAATTGGTTAGCTGATTATCACCACATATAAAATATCTCAAAGACGTATTGTTGCTCACATCAAGACTAGTCAATAAATTATCTTCACAGCTTAATTGTTCTAACCCTGTATTTTGAGTAATGTTTATGGAGCTAAAATTATTATCACTAAGATTTAATGTAGATAAAGCTGTATTTTGACTTAAATCTATGTTGCTTATTTGATTATAACGACAATTCAATTTTTCTAGATTTGGGTTTTGTGTTATATCTAAACTAGTAAGGGAATTATTTTCACAAACAAGGATAATTAGATCATTAAAATAATTTATACCAGATAAATCAGAAATATTTTGATTGCTAACATCAAGTTTTTTAACATTAGCAATATTAGCTATGGAAACCGAATCATTATTTGGGATTCCATCTCCCATTCCGTTAGCCTCTAAATAAGCTTCAAAATTATCATCTGGAATTACCGCTTGCAACCCATCAATTATAAAATTATCAACGTACATAACATACTGATTGGTTGTAGTATTGTGAATGGCAATATATACGTTCTGTCCAACATAAGCAGATATATTGTACGTATACGTTTGATTGGCTGCAGGAGGCACAACATTGGACGCCAAGGTATTTGTAAAGTCAGAAGGGTTTGTTCCGGTAGTTGATAACAAAACATCAAATTGTTCTGGATAGCTTATGTCTAAATTTCTTGCGTCAAAAGAAATTTGATTTGAAATACCTTCTTGGACCAACCAACTAGGAGAAATTAAATAATCATCGTGAGCTGTAAAGCTATATTGTATTGCTGCCTCTCCGTTGGTAGAGAAAATCCATGTGTTAGCATCTCCACCATTTACAACTTCCCAGCAGTTTAAAGATACATTTCCAGTAGTGAAATCTTCATTGTGAGGAAAAGTGGTAATTAAAGCACATGATGTACTAAAGGTAAGTGGTCCAGTCCAAGAACTTTGATCACTCCCACAATCTGCTTGAACATATACATCATAAGTTGCATTGGGTGTCAGTGCACTTAATGAGTAATTTGTAGAATTTAAAGAAACAATAGTTCCGTTTCCTTGTGTATATCCAGAAGCACCATATTCTAAATTCCATGCACTTTCTGTTGCACCAGCAGTCCAGCTAAGGTCTGCAGAAGTTGCTGAAATATTTGATGAAACAAAAGCGGTTGGCGCTGGACAAGATGGTGCTTCATGAATAGAAACATCATCAATTGCAATATCATCAAAATAGGCATTTGGGTCTGAAACTTCAGAAAATATAAAACCTAACTGAACTGTTGTTGTATATGCACTTAAATCAATTATTTTTTGTTCCCAACCAGATGTATTACCAGAGTAAGTTACTAATGTATTGCCATTAGCAGTAACTGTTAATGTGGAACTATAGCCACTGCCTTCATCATCACTAATTAAATAAAAAGTTAATTCTGCAGAAGTTAAACTTGACACATCTATTATTGGGGAAGTTAAAGTAGCATCTCCAGTATATCCAGATGCATCTACCACTGCATAATAATTACCACTTGTGGTATTTCCAGTAATTGTTCCTGCATTACCAACATGATTAGGACCTGATGTATTAAAAAGCCAATCTTCTCCTCCACTCATTGACCAACAAGATGGAATTGCTCCAGCATTTTCAAATCCTTCATCATAAGGAGTTGAAGAGGCAACACATGGTGTAGTTATAGATAAAGGCCCAACCCAGGAACTTTGTCCACCTCCACAATCCGCCTGTACATACACATCGTAAGAAGTTTGTGGAGTTAATCCACTCAAAGAATAAGAAGATGCTGTTAAGGCAACAGTAGTCCCGGTTCCTTGTGTATATCCGGAAGCACCATATTCCAAATTCCATGCACTTTCTGTTGCTCCAGCAGTCCAGGACACATCTGCACCTGTTGTAGATACGTTGGAAGAAACTAATCCACTAGGAGCCAAACAAGCAGGAATTCCTTCTATTTCAAAATTATCTATGTATAGCAAATACAAATCAGTAGTTGTGCTATGAAACGCAAGATGAACATCTTGTCCAATGTAAGCTGCTAAGTCATAAGTATAGGACTGGTTAGTAGTTGGAGGAACTACATTAGTTGCTATTGTCTCTGTAAAGTCAGCTGGAGATGTACCTGATGTGGATAACAATAAGTCAAATTGCTCCGCCCAACTTCCACTTTCATTTCTTGCTTCAAAAGTAATTCTATCAGATGTACCAGCTTGAATATTCCATTTTGGTGAAATTAAATAATCATCATGTGCAGTTGAGCTATACTGTATAGCAGCTTCTCCATTGGTAGAGAAAACCCATGTGTTAGCATCTCCACCATTTACAACTTCCCAACAATTTAAAGATGTATTTCCAGATGTAAAGTCTTCGTTGTGAGGAAAAGTAGTAATGGAACCACAAGCCGTATTAAAAGAATGTGGCCCACTCCAAGGGCTTTGATCTGATCCACAATCTGCTTGAACATATACATCATAAGTTGTATTAGATAATAATCCCGTAATAGAATAATTAGTTGCTGTTAAAGCAATATCAGAACCTGTTCCTTGTGTATATCCAGAAGTACCATATTCCATATTCCATGCACTTTCTGATGCTCCAGCAGTCCAATTAATATCAGCTCCATCTACTAGAACATTTGATGAAACAATTCCAGTTGGTGCAGTGCAAGAAGGTGGAGCACATGTGGAATTGGACGTGTTCGTTAAAAAAGGTCCAATTATAGGGGCTCCTCCGCTGTATATTTGTGTTCCAGATGGATCATTAATTTGAAGAGTTATTTCGCTATCATAACTACCTCCTGAAAAAGAAAACTGAACTACATCACCGGTATATGTTGAAAAAGATTCACTTCCAGAGCTTCCACTATTAAGGGTTACAGTAGAAATATTTATTCCGTTTACATCAACAGAAATGGAAGCACCGTTCCAACCATCTCCCCAAGAATCTTGCATATTTATGGTATAATCACATTGTGAGGATAATTTTCCGCAGCCCAAAATTGTCAAAAACATTAATAATAAATTCTTCATTGTAACAAAATGTCTAATTGTATAACTACTTTATTATTTAGAAATTTAATAAAAAAATTGGCAGATTTTTTTTTTAATACCAATTATTAATTTTTGGAATTAAAATTTTACATTTTTAATTTCAATGAGCTCATATGTAAATCCGTAATTAAGAGCTCAAAAGATAATTCAAATATTTAAATGCAACAATGTTGCGTTTGTACTTCAATTGATTATTTTTGGGCTAATATTTAAATTAAAACATTATGGTAACTAAAGAACAAGTAAACAACGCCCAAACTGAATGGGGAAATGGAGTAGTAAAAATTGGTTCTCTTAGAGAAAACAGAACAGAATGTGAAAATTTCACTAGTGACTTTTTAGATAAATTATACTCATTTGAAAATGGGGCTGTATTATTTAAACCCACAAAATGTGCAGTAGAGCAATTTAGACCAACCAAAGCTGAAGCTAAATCATATTTCATTGCTGGAGATGATAGAGCTTGTCAAGAAGATAAGGGATTTGCCATTAATCCTTGGACTAAGGTTAGATTTGAAAACGCCAATATAATTTTGGAAAATGACCGTGCCATTGCTATGGGAAATTACTTTTTCACTGATCTTGATGGGAATGAAGCCAAGGTAGAATACACTTTTGGTTATAAATTAATTGATGGAGAATTAAAAATTGATTTACATCACTCTTCTTTCCCGTACAATCCCTAAACAAAAATGCATAAGCATCTTTATTTTGTTTGTCCATCAGATAACTTAGAATCTCTTATAGATAAGAAATTCCCTCAAGAAAATTACTTCTTGAGCTCTTTAGGTAGTTCCATATCTTTTAGCAGTGATTTTGTAGAAGAAGTCAATGCTCTAATTGAGTCTAAAGGCATTGAAAAAATAACTTTTGTTTTATCAGATGACAACCAATTTGTTCATGATGGGATAAAAAATCAGGACTTTGGTAATATCAATGATTTAAGAAAACTCTACAAAAATATTACTGATCATAAAAGTTTAACAACAAAAGTTTACCTAGAGAAAAACACACAAAAACTGATAACCTCACACTTGTTAAAGCAAAAAATAAATGAAATGAATATGAACTTATCTGAATGGTTAAGTTCAAAAGTGAATATTGACGCTAAGATTTACAGCAGAAATAATGATTCATTTAATGGTGTTCCGAGCAACCTTGTAGAACCCAATAATGTGTTTTTAAACTGATAAATTAAATTAACAATAACTTAAGCACGTCAACATGAAGACAAAAAAGAGATTACCGGTAACTGTATTAAGTGGATTTTTAGGAGCAGGCAAAACAACGTTACTTAACCACGTCCTTCACAACAAACAAGGTTTAAAAGTAGCTGTGATCGTTAACGACATGAGCGAGGTTAACATTGACGCTGAACTTGTTAAAAGTGAAAATACACTTTCTCGTACCGAAGAAAAACTGGTTGAAATGAGCAATGGTTGTATTTGCTGCACACTTAGAGAAGATTTGATGGATGAAGTGGAAAGGT